>JAZSAA010000143.1:0-3946 GCA_045601625.1 Clostridia bacterium
ATGAAGAACGACTGGCCCATGGAAGCGCTGAAGGCGCAGGCCATACTGGCGCGCACCTTCGTGCTGAAATTCTGCCAGGACAAGCGGTCGAAGTACGCCGGCGCGGACATCTCCACCGACGTGGCCGAGGCCCAGGCCTACGCTCCGGACAGCGTGAACGCCCGGGTGCGCCAGGCCGTGGACGAGACCCGGGGCATGGCGCTGTCGTGGCAGGGTGAGTTTCCAAACGCCTGGTTCCACGCCCATTCCGGCGGCATGACCGAGCTGCCCTCCATTGCCCTTGAGTACAGGGAAGGCGACCCGGAATACCTGAAGCCCGCGGCCTCCGAGGAGTCGGAGAAGGCCCCGGACAGCGTCAAAAACTGGACGGCGACCTTCACCCGCGACCAGCTGGCAAAGGCCTGCGCCGACGCCGGCGTCCAGGTG
This sequence comes from Clostridia bacterium, assembly GCA_045601625.1. Lineage (GTDB taxonomy): Bacteria > Bacillota > Clostridia > Christensenellales > Aristaeellaceae > UBA2862. The sequence goes on from JAZSAA010000143.1 coordinate 427, forward strand.
GGCGCGGTGGAGAGCGTCGGGCTGGGCGAGAAGGGGGAATCCGGCCGGGCAAAGGCGATACTGGTGAACGGTAAGGCTGTCTCCGCGCCGTCGCTGCGCATCCAGATCGGCGCGAACAAGCTCAAGAGTACGCTGATCGACAGCGTGACGGTGGAGGGGAACGACGTCACCTTCAAGGGCCGCGGCTTCGGCCACGGCGTCGGCCTGTCCCAGTGGGGCGCGTACCGGATGGCCGAGGAGGGCCGCACCGCCCAGCAGATCCTGCAAAAGTACTTCCCCAGCGTGGGCATCGTGGAATTGTGGTAAAAAACGGGGCGGCAGGAATGCCGTCCCGTTTTTATCGATATATTCTGATTTATCGAGCTGTTGCTCGATAAATTAGAATTTGAGTATTTAGTATTTAGTGGTTAGTATTTAGTGGCGGTACAAATCCTGACGGATTTGTTTGATTAAAGGAAAATGGCAGAGGTTTCAACATTTCTCGATTCTTTGAATCAAAAGAAATCCGCAAGGATTTCCTCCTCCACTAACCACTAAATGCTAAATACTAAATACTGAATTCTGATTTGTCGCCTCCGCGACAAATCAGAATACTCCCGCAATCAACCTCATCCCCTCACGATCTCCCGCAGCGCCTCGTGAATCCTCCCGTTCGTCGCCAGCGGGTTTCCGCTGGCAAGGCCGTCCTCGCCGTCGTTCCAGCCGGTGAAGGCTCCGCCGGCCTCGGTGAGGATCACGCAGCCCGCGCCGTAGTCGTACAGGTTGATGCCCAGCTCCAGGAAGGCGTCGGCCCGGCCGGAGGCCACGCAGCACAGGTCGTAGGCGGCGGAGCCGGAGCGGCGCACGTCGCTGACTGAACGCAGCAGCGCCGGGAACACGGCCAGGGTGCGCTCCCGGTTGGCGGGATTGCGCACGCCGAAGCCCAGGTGGACGATGGCGTCAGACAGCACGGCCGTGTCCGACACGTGGATCGGCCTGCCGTTCAGCGTCGCGCCCTGGCCGCGCACTGCCAGGAAGAGTTCGTCGGTGCAGGGGCTGAACACGCAGCCGACCTGGAGGATGCCTTCGTGCTCGTAGGCGATGGAGATCGTATAGAGCCGCTGCCCGCGCATGAAGTTGGCCGTGCCGTCGATGGGGTCCACGATCCAGCGCCCGATCGCGCGCTCGGGGCCGCCGCTCTCCTCGCCGAAGAACTGGTCCTCCGGGCAGGCGGACAGCAGCATATCCCGGATCAGCGCCTCGCTCTTGTAGGCCATTTCGGTGACGAAGTCGTTTTCGCTCTTGCGCCGCACCTTGAACGCCCCGTGATGCTCCAGCATCTCGCCGGAGGCCCGGGCCGCCCGCTCGGCCAGCGCCGCTTTTTCTGCCAGTGTCATGGAAATTCATCTCCAGATTGATTATTTTGAATAAAATAGGTTTGCAAAATGAAGAAAGTATGATATAATGAGTGTATTCGTGGGGAATTGCCAGCTTTCTCCGCGCCAATTATAGCACAAAGGCAGTTGGGATGGTGTTATATTCGTGAAAATGATCTCCTGGAACGTCAACGGCCTGCGGGCGGTTCTGCAGAAGGGCTTCTATGAAAGCGTGGGCGTTCTGGACGCCGACGTGATCTGCCTCCAGGAAATCAAGATGCAGAAGGGCCAGTGCGAGGTCGACCTGCCCGGCTATGAGCAGGTGTTCTACTGCGCCGACCGGAAGGGTTATTCCGGCACGGCGGTGTTCTCCCGGCTGCCCATGCTGTCGGTGCGCACCGGCATCGGCATCGACCTGCACGACCACGAAGGCCGGGTGATCACCTGCGAATTCCGGGACTTCTACCTGGTCTGCTGCTACACCCCCAACAGCCAGAACGAGCTGCGCCGGCTGGACTACCGGATGCAGTGGGAGGACGACTTCCGGGCGTACCTGGTGGCGCTGGACGATGTGAAGCCGGTGATCCTCACCGGCGATCTGAACGTGGCACACCGGGAGATCGACCTGAAGAACCCCAAAACCAACCACAAAAACGCCGGCTTCACCGACGAGGAGCGGGGCAAGCTGACCGAGCTGCTGGACGCCGGGTTCATCGACAGCTTCCGCTTCTTCTACCCCGACGTCACCGGCGCCTACAGCTGGTGGAGCTACATCGGCGGGGCCCGGTCGCGCAACGCCGGGTGGCGCATCGACTACTTCATCGTCTCCGAAAAGCTGAGGGACAGGATGATCGACGCGAAGATCCACGCGGACATCATGGGCAGCGACCACTGCCCGGTAGAGCTGGACATCCGCGCGGCGGAGACGGGGGACTGACGAATGGGGATGCTTCGACGCCGGCTTCGCCTCCGATTGGAATGACAGGCCGGCGGCACGCCGTCATTCCGGACAGCGGCCACTGCCCGGTAGAGCTGGACATCCGCGCGGCGGAGACGGGGGACTGCTGAATGCAGGGCTTCGGCTCCGGCCTCGACGCCACCCGGAATGACACCTGCCGCTGTCTGTCATCCTGAGCGGAGCGCAGCGCGGTCGAAGGATCTATCGGTACATAATAAAGGTGCGGGCATGAGCCCGAACAGGAGGCGCTCTGACATGAAAAAGGTTCACATCAAATCGGCGATTCCGATCTACATCGCGGCCGCGGTGTGGCTGCTGGCGGGGTTGATCTTCCCGAAGTTCCTGATGAAGCTGCCGGGGCTGCTGGTGACCGCCGCCGTGTCGGTGGGCGCCTATTTCGGCGGCTCGGCGCTGTTCCCCGGGCGCGACGTGGAACAGCAGATCACCACCGGCGACGCCGCCGTGGACCGGGAGATTGAGGTGGCCCGCCAGCGGCTGGAGAACCTGCGCAAGGCCAACGAGGCCATCCCCGACCCGAAGATCACCAAAAACCTGGACCGGATGTACGCTTCCGGTCAGCAGATCTTCAACGAGCTCAGCCGCGACCCGAAGAAGGTCGCGCTGGTGCGCCGGTTCATGAACTACTACCTGCCCACCTCTGAAAAGCTGATGGAGCAGTACCAGGTGCTGATGAACGCCCCCACCAAGGGCGAAAACATCACCTCGGCCATGCAGACCATCGAATCCAGCCTGGACCTGGCGGCCAACGCTTTTGAAAAGTGCGCCGACAACATGTACAGGGACAACGAGATGGACATCGACGCCGAGATCAAGGTCATGCAGACCATGCTCTCAGGTGACAACCTGATCAAGACCGACATGAATTCCATACGCGACGCCATAAGCCGGCCTGCTCCCGCCGCGCCGGCCGAACCGGCCGGGTCCGCCGCCCCCGCGGAGGAGGAAAAGACCACGAAGGAGGGCATCAGGCTCACCCTCGGCGGCCACTGATAAAGTCATACAGCCAACACTACCATATATATTATTTAGGAGGTTATCACCATGTCAGACGAAATCAAGCTGACCCTTGAACCCTTCGAGGACGAGAACAAGAAGGAGCTGGACAGCGCCGTTCAGGCGGCCGTGCAGGCCACCGAGGCCCTTGAGAAGGCCGAGGTCGAGGCCAAGAAGGAGGTCCAGCAGGCCA
>JAZSAA010000144.1:0-7905 GCA_045601625.1 Clostridia bacterium
ATCCAGCTGCGCAACCCCATGCGCGGGGGCGCGGTGCTGGAGGTTCTCCCCCCTGGCAGCCTGGGGCGCACCCTCCTGGCCGAAGGCCGGACCACCCCCGATGGGAGGGCCCTGGCGCAGGTGGTCGAGCCCATGGTCCTGTTCGATATGGACGCGCCGCCGGAGCTGGCGGCTGGCGACATGCTGAGAAAGCGCCTCTGAGCATGCTTCACAAGCGTTCGGCTTGTGACGGTATTTCAAACAATTTCTTTCAAAATCGTCTGACCCCCAACCGGCGCAGCGCTCTGCCGCTACACCGACCGGGAGTCAGTGGTTTTTTATTCTGTCCGGCCTTGCCGGTACCTTGATGTTATCAAAAAATTATGAACCAGTCATGAACTCAGCAGGGTAAATATTCGCCTTTTGTCCGGCCTTCGCGTGCCGCTTCATCGATGGCTCCGCTGTTCCGCTTCACTGCTCCGGCGCTTATCGCCTGCCAAAGTCCTTGATGATCACCATCTCGATCCGGTCACCCTTGACGCCAACGACCACGTCGTCGGCCAGCTTGCCCACGATGGATTTTTCCAACTCGTTCCAGGCTTCCCCGGCATCCTCATCGATATTGCGCTGCTCCCCCAAGCCGTTGCGATAGGTCTGAAGCGTCCAAATGGGCACCATGTTATCCACGGCCAGGCTGCCGACCTCAGCGGGATTGACGATACCGTACCTGGCCACTTCGCGGCCATAGTCGTTCATGGACCGGCCGAAGCTGTGCATCGCGCCGGAGAGCACGTCTTTAAGCATGCCCATAAAGCCCTTCGCGGCGGCATTCCTGCCCGTGCTTGACACCGAGAGCAGCTCCTCCCGCCGGTCGGCATTCATGTCCGCGGTGGCCTGCAGGTGGATTTCACAGCGCTCGCCCTCGGCTTCAAACCAGAGCTGTCCGTAGAAATCATCCACCATGGCCTTGACCATGCCCAGCGTCTCCTCGGTCAGAAGCTCCAGACGCAGCACATCATGCCTGTCCAGGCCGAGCCCGCGGGCAAAGTCCTCCGTCGAATACCGGGTCGCCGCCAGGCGTCCGGCATCGCTGTTGAGCATAAACATATCCGATTTCATCCGTATAACCTCCCATTCATGTCCGTCCTGCATCCGTGTTCTCGTCAAACGCTGCCACTTCAGTGGGGTTGATCATGTCCAACTCGTTTGTGATCCCATCCCCCTTGTTGGGGTTGATGAACGAATAGACCAGATCCGCAGTGAAGCAGACCATCAAAATCAGGCACACGCACACCAGCAGCCTGGGCTTCAGCCGCATCGTCATCGCGTCAATGGCGGGCACCAGCAGGTAGACCGCCGTCATGCCCCCCAGCATGAACACCACCAGTCCCTCGCCGCAGATCCTGCCGTGCAGGTTCAGGAAATAGCCGGTGTAATCCCACCAGCGCATGCCGGTGATCTGCTCGGTGACGAAGGACGTCATGTACTCCACGAAGCCGCACAGCACGATGATGGCCAGTGCCTCCAGCACAGGCTTGGAGCGGAACCGATTCAGCAGCACGGCGATCATCACCACCCCGAACCCATATATGGGCAGCCAGGGTCCGTGCAGCATGCCCCGGTTGGAAAATTGGCCGAAGCGAATCAGGTTCAGGGCCACCTCCCATACCCAGCCCACCATGCAGAAGGCGAAGAATACCACCACCAGCGTCCACACCGTGCATGGGTTCAGGTAGCTGATGTGGCCCGCGATGCTGGACTGGGACTTGTCCCACAGGGGGTTCATTCGCCGGGGATAGGCCTTGCCGTTCATCTCCAGGCGCTCCACCGACGTCTGCCGGCGCAATCCCGCCTGGCGTCCGTAGACCTTTTTTTCCTCGATGGTTCCCATCCATATGCCAAAGTTCCGGGCGAAGAGGCGCTTCACCGGAGGCAGCTCCACGATGTCCTCCATGATGATGTCCTCCGTGCGGGCGATGTCGGCATAGCGTTCGCGCAGCGTATCGGCGTCCGCGGGTTTGTACAGGCAATCGTCGTTCAGCTGCTCCACGCCCTCGATCCCCCGCCGCTTCGCCTGAGCGCGCACCGCGACATAGTATTCGGTATAGCTCGCCACGCGATAGGGCACGCCCCACAGCACGTCCACCGCGCCAAAGGTCACGAAGCCCAGCGCGAACCAGCCCAGGAAGGACAGCTCCAGCTTGCAGCACTCCCACTTGTGGCCGTCCATCATCCTCCGGGACAGCAGGATGGCGTCCCGAGGCCGGATATCCGGGTTCTCGGCCACGATGAACGGCACCAGGAAGTAGGAATAATGCTTGATTAAGCCACCCACGATCGTCAGGTACCACAGCGTCTCGTAAACCGTTTGCAAAAGCAGCGTCAGGGCCGCCCGGGTCCAGCGCTTCACCAGCCGGATGTGCATCAGGTGGCCCACGGGCACCACCTCATAGCTTCGCGCCTCCAGCGCGCCCCGGCGCAGCACGGCCTTGTAGGTGTTGCGCAGGTAGGCCCACACCGCCAGATACACCAGCAGCCCCGCCAGCACCAGCAGCACCGAAAGCACGTTCCGGGTGTGGATGGCGGTGTGGATCGCCGTTGAGACCATGGCCAGGAGGTAGCCGGAGCTGACGTTGTTCACCATCGCGGCCAGTACGCCCCTCTGGCGGCCCAGCACCGATTTGGAGCTGGTGGCCTCCTTCAGCAGCGCCTTGCGCTGGGCGGCGTCCACCACACCGGCCTCGATGTTGTCCTCGATCAGGTCGCTGGCGATCTTCCGCCACACGGTGCGGTCGCTGGCCATGCCCTCCAGGGCCACCTGAATCTGGCGACCCCGCAGGATCTCATACCAGGTCTGGGCGTTGGTGGTCACGTTGTTGAACTCGGTGCCCACGAATATGGACAGCGCGCACAGCAGCGTCAGCAGCACGTAATGGCGCTTGACGGCGCCTCTCGCGTTGCGCCGGATGGTTTTCAAATCTGTCATTGGGTTGTTCCTCATCCTTTGAATTTCAGATTGACCACGGACACCTCGCTGTCAGTGCCCACCCGCATCGGCGGGCCGTAGTAGCCCACGCCGGCAGTGACGACGGTCTCCAGGTCGTGCACCCGGGCGTAGCCCCAGGCGTTCTCGTTGAAGAACGGCACCACCAGGTTGCCGGGGAACATCTGGCCCGCATGGGTATGGCCGCAGAGGGCCACGTCCGCGCCCGCCGCCTTCAGCGCCTCGAATTCCTTGGGCTCGTGCTCCAGCACCACCACCGGCCTGCCGCGGTCGATGCCCGCCAGCAGCTCGGCGGGGGTCATGCGATCGGCGGTGCCGTCCCCGGCCTTTTCGCCGTCCACGCGCCCAGCCAGCTGAACCCCACCGATGTCCACCACCTGGTCGTACAGCACCGTGAAGTTGCAGTCCCGGAAGAAGTCCTCCATCTGGGTGGTGCGGAAGGCCTGGCTGATGGGCGAGATCGGGAAGCCGCCGAACAGCGTCTCCTCCACGTCGTGGTTGCCGTACACCGCGTACACGCCGTACTTCGCCTGGATGCCCCGCAGCGCCTCGGCGTACTGCTCGGGATGGGACAGGCCCTCGTAGCTGCTGGTGAAGATGTCGCCGGCGATCACCACCGCGTCGGGCTGTTCGGCGTTGATCAGCTCCACCATGCGCCGGGTGGTGGCCAGCCGGGAATTGACGCTCAGGTGCAGGTCCCCGATCAGCACGACCTTCATGTCCTCGCCGGGCTTGTCCACCTCGACGTCGTAGCGGTACACCTTCGTGTTCTGGGCGTGGACCAGCCCGTATACCGTGACCCCCATCGCCACGACCAGCGACAGGCACAGTATGCCGCCGTACCAGTGCCTCGGCAGATGGCCGCCGCTGAACAGCCGTACCAGCCCCGTCAGCCCCAGCAGCATCAGCAGCACGAAACCAAAGTACAGGAAGAAGCCCAGCCAGATGTTGCCCGCCGCCTGGAGGGCGAACTTGAAGCGGCTGTTGGGCAGGAAGGCGCCTCCCACCGGCAGCAGCGACAACAGCACGAAGAGTGTCAGCCAGAACCTCAGCAGCTTCGACGCGCTGTTGACAGTCAGCGGCCAGTGCGTCAGGTTCAGGTGAGTCATGAACGCCGCCAGCGCGACCAGCGCGGTGTAGATGGCGATCGACAGGATGGGTGACACGGCATTTTCTCCTTTTTCGTCTGTTCTTTTATTTGCTTCAATAAACCCGAAACGGGATTGCCGAAGCGGCGCGCGCCGCCCGGCAATCCCAAGCCTCCACAGGCTTTGATTTCTGTTGTGTTACGGGTTCTCTGCCTCCATCAGGGCAATCAGGTCCGGGGAATGGGCCTCGTCCAGCACCTGCACGTCCTCCAGGCCGTCAGCGCGGAGAGTGCAGACCTGTCCGGGCTTGATCTCGTAGAGGAACATGCGCAGCAGCCAGTTAAATCTGTTCAAATCCTCCCTGAAGGAGACCAGCATTTCCCGTATCTCCGCAAGGGTGGGCACCTTGTATTCCCCGTCCGTGGTCTCGGCGGGCGCTTTCCCGGTGTCCAGGTTTTCGGTGAAGGCGTTCAGCTTGTCCAGCAGGCCGCTCAGCTCGTCGTCGGCAACGGGTTCCGCGCCTCCATCCTCGCCGTCCATCCCGGCCACAATCTCCGAGATCACGCTGCTCATGTCGAACCAGCGCCCGAAGTAGACCGCCAGTCCGGAGGTCTTCAGCTGCATGGAATTGGGTTTGAACTCCAACCGCAGCAGCACCGGAACGGTCAGGCCAGGGCGGCAGACCATGCGCACCGTGCGGCCGTCCTGTCCGGCGGCGCCGGTTCCGCCGTAGAGCATGTCGCCGTAATAGGTCCTGGCCCACTTAAGCAGCTCGGAATCGAAGAAGGAGTCCATGGTCAGCTGCGTCTCGTTATCAGCTTCCGTGGCGTCTCCGGCTGCCTCCGCGTCCTCCTCAGCCGGGGCTTCCGCGAAGATGGCGTCCAGCCTGTCGAAGATGAACTGGGGCAGCTCCTCCTTGGCAAACTCCCCGTCGCCGCCGATGATGCGGGCCAGCTCGTCCAGGGCGCTCTCATAGCCCGGCGCGCCGTCGATGATGTCGATGGTCCGCTGGATAAGCCCGTCCACGTTGATGCTGTAGATGGCCAGCGCCCAGTTGCCGTCGGTGAACTGCTCGGTGTCGGGCAGGGTCAGCGTCAGCAGCGCCCGGTCGTCATCGAAGGTCTCGGGCATCTCGCCGGTGCGGATGCGGGTGGCGTCGATGGCCGCCGTCAGCGGGGCCTCATAGCCCTCCATGCCCAGGTTCTTCAGCACCCAGGGCAACAGGTCGGCCAACTGGGGATAGTCGGTGCCGGGCACCATCGTGCAATCCACCGCGAACCAGTAGGCCCTGGCCTCCTCCAGCGTCATGCCGCCCCTGGCGCACAGCTGCCACGCCAGGTAGTTCAGCAGCGAGGAATTGCCGTGCACGCCGCCTCGGTCGTTCAGCTCGGTGGGGTCGCGGACCTCGGGCACGTAATGCAAATCCCAGGTGTACTCGGGCTGCTGGAAGCGATGGGGGTCGCTCATGCTGCGGATCGCGTCGCCGATGTCCTCGCCGATCAGCCAGTCGGGGTCCTCGGCCTCGCCCTCATCCAAATTCATGTTGTCGCAGATGTTGCCCTGGATGTCGCTGATGGCCTCGTTGATGGCGCCGTAGTCGTTCATGTAGGCGTTGTAGGTCATCACCGAGTGGGTCACGCAGTGGGTAAATTCGTGGGCCAGCACGTCCAGACACTGGGAATAATCATTTGCGCTGCTGGACAGGAACAGCTGCCAGCCGTAGTACTTGCCGGCGTAGGCGGCATTGTCGATGGCCTTGTGGTCCTTGTCGCAGAAGTCCTTCAGGATCAGTATGGGGGTGTCCAGGCCGTCGCCGCCGATCCAGCCGATTTCCTTGTAGTAATCCCAGGCGCGGCAGTAGTTGTACAGAGCCATCAGGCAATTCTCATCCCAGCCGGTGTTGTCCTTCGAGGCCTCCAGCACCACCCGGCCCTTGTCGTACAGGAAGCTCCAGCAGTCCGCCACGGCGATGCGGCGCTCGAGGTTGCCCAGGTACACCATGCCGGTGCGGCTGTCCCGCATCAGCTGGAGGCTGATCTCCCGCTGCCTGCCGTCCGCCAGGGTCACCGTGCCGGTGTAGTCCACAGGCTCCATGAATTCAAACACGTAGGCGGCGTTGTAGCCGGAGTTGCCGGCCTCGTCGCCGGGGATGACCGTGGGCAGGCTGTACAGGTACGTTCCGTCCAGGTCCACGTAGTGGGCCAGGTAGGGCAGGTCGGAGCCCCGGGTGAGGCTGGCCTGGGTATTGACGGTGTACACCACCCAGGCGAAGCGGCTCTCTTCCTTTTCCTCCTCGGATTCCATGTCGAGCTCCAGGTTCACGGGCAGCACCACCTTGGCGGTCTGGTCCACCAGCACCTCCGGGGTCAGGCCCTGGGTCTGCTCCACATGGGCGATCACCAGCGCTTCGGCCTCCCCGGCGGTAATGCCTACGGCGTTCGCCACCTCGGGCAGCTGGGTTTCCACGCTGCAAACCAGGCCCAGCATCGCGCCGTCGGCGTCGGTGATGACCTTCGCCGCGCCGCCGGAGACGGTGACGCCTGCATACATCTGCTGGAACACATAGTAGCGATTGTCGTTGGTGTCGGTCAGGGTGCGCCAGGGCTCGAACTGGGTGCGATCGTCGCCGCCCATCAGCGCGATCATGGCGTCCACCACCTCGCCCGCGGCATTGATGTCGGCCACGGGTCCCTCGGTGCAGGTTCCGTCCACGAAGGTCACCCGTCCGTCGCGGGTATACACCTTCGCCGCCCCGCCGTTCAGTCGGTCGAGGTCGGCCAGGGTCAGCTGGCCCTCAAGGGCCGTCGCTGCGGCGGGCGCTTCCACGGCCTCCGCCAGGGAAGCCGTTGCGCTCATCGCCAGGATCAGTGCCAGCAGCATCGCCAGCACGCGCAGGATCTTCTTCATTGCGGCGCTCTCCTTTTCCGTATTCAAGTCAATTGCGTCCCTAAGGCTTGTCGCTTCGCCTGTCTTCATCGTCGGCCAGTCTCCGATCGAAGGCCGGCCCGCAGACCGGTCGGGTTCCATCCCTCTCCCGTTCTGCGCGGCCAGTATAGCAGCCGTAGCGTCACACTTGCGTCAACCGCCGGTCAACCCCTGCGCAACGAAGCGGAACGCGCCGATTATCCCATATATATTATCACAGATTTCGGGGCATTGCTGCTATGTTTGTTTTTATTTTTCGTTTTGCGTACCACCAAATCCGGGCGATCCCGCCTCGCAATAATACGGCCCCCGGTCCGCCCTTCCTGCCTGCATCCACGTGCGGGTCAGCCTCTCGTCGGCGAGAACGGCGTCGCCAAGCCCTGCCAGAGCCTCCCGGGGTATCCCGCCCGGTATCCGGTATAGAAGGCCCTCGCCGGGCAGGCAGAGCAGGCATTCCCCCGCCCCGTTCGCCGTCCACATTGCCCAGGCGGCCTCACCCTCGACAGGGTCCGGGATGAAACCCATGGAAAACGCCTGCCACAGATAGCCCGCGTGCCGACGCCCGGGAAAGCACTGCTTCTTCGCCGCTTTGCGGCTTGCCTCGGGCACGAAGGCGGCAAACCACTTCCTTGGCCAGCGGTCGGCGTCCATCAGCGGGAGGCGCTCATACCCGACGCCACGGGCACGGAGCAGCGCCTCGACCTCCCCGGCCCGCCTGAGCCGCGCCAGCATTGCCCGGTCGCCGTCGTCCAGCGGGGCGCGCGCCAGCAATTCAGGCCGCCTCTCCAGCGTCAGCGCCAGCGACTGCTCCCGCCGCCAGGCGGTGATGTCCGCGTGGTTGCCGCCCAGCAGCACCCCGGGTACCTGCTCCCCCCGGAAGTCGGCGGGACGGGTGTACTGGGGGTACTC
>JAZSAA010000145.1:0-3129 GCA_045601625.1 Clostridia bacterium
GCGCCCGCGCCGCCATCGCCACTCCTGCATCGATCTACAGAAGAATGCCATGGCGGCGCGGGCGCCGCCGCTACAATTTCAGTATTCGTCATCAAAACCTACATCCACGGAGGCACCCCATGAACCCCATCTACGCCAAAACCGTCACCATTCTCCCCAGCCAGGTGGACGCCTGGGGGCGTTTGAGCCTCGACCGCACCTTCGACCTGTTCATGGACACCGCCACCGAGGCGGCGGGGGCCCTGGGCGTGGGCTGGGACTTCCTGATGCAAAGGGGCCTGTTCTGGATCACCGTCAAGGCCCGGGTGCGCTTCATCGACCCGCCCCGGCTGCTGGACACGGTGGAGGTGGTCACCTGGCCCGAAGCGCCCGGCGAGATGCGCTGCAACCGCTATTACGAGATTCGCAGGGGCGGCGACGTGCTGGCCCAGGGCATGACCGAGTGGGCCATCGTCAGCGTGCGGGACGGCAAGCCCCAGCCGCTCACCGGCGTCATGCCGCCGGAACTGGAATACCCCCGGGCCACCGCCTGCCCCGGCCCCTTCCCGATCATCGACGGCGACTTCCCCGACCCGCCCTTCGCCCACCACCTGGTGACGCACACCGACATCGACATGGCCCGCCACATGAACAACGTGGCCTACGTCCGCGCCATGATGAACGCCTTCCCGCTGAAGGCGTGGAAGGCGCTGAACGTGAAGCAGATGGACGTGATCTTCCTCACTTCCGCCCACGAGGGCGACGCCCTGCGCTTCCACCGGCGCAAGGACGGCGACGCCCTGGACATTCGCGGCGCCCTGCCCGACGGAAGGGTGAGCGTGCTGGCGCGGCTGACGACGGAGGGGTAGGGACTCATCATTGGGATGCTGACAGCATCCCAATATTTTTCGTTATATTTTAGGAATAATTCTGGTATACTGAGGGCAGGAGGTGTTTCCCATGCCGAGCATACTGCCGGTCTCTGAGCTGAAAAACTACGGCGAGGTGCTGAACCGCTGCGACTCCGGTTCGCCGGTCTACCTCACCAGGAACGGGCGCGGCCGTTACGTCGTCCAGACCATCGCGGACTACGAGAAGCAGCAGGCGACCATCAAGCTGCTGGCGGAGCTCTCCCGGGGCGTGGAATCGCTGCGCAGGGACGGCGGCCTGTCCATCGACGAGGCCTTTGAAGGACTGGAGGTCTGAGCATGGCGGAAGTGATCGTCTCCCGGCTGGCGCGCAGCGACCTGGTCCGCATCCGTGACTCCATCCAGAGCAAGCTGTCCAACCCGGACGCCGCCCGGCGCATCATGGCCCGGCTGAAGCAGGCCATGCAAAGCCTTCAAACCATGCCCGAGCGGGGTAAGCCTCTGGACGCCATACTGGCCATCCATACGGAATACCGCTTCCTGGTCTGTGAGAGCTACCGCCTCTTCTGTCTGTACGACGGCCGGAAGGTCGAGGTGGTGCGCGTGCTGCACATCCTCCAGGACTTCATGCGGGCGCTGTTTCTATCGTAAAAGCCTTCCCCCGATTGGGAGAAGGCTTTTACACTGGCCACTGACCACTCTCACTCCCCCATCACCGCGATGATGGCGTTCGCCGCGCCCTCGTAGCCCAAGGCGGAGGTGTTCAGCATCAGGTCGTAGTTGTCCCGGTCACCCCAGGTCTTGTCGGTGAAGAATTTGTTGTAGTTTTTGCGCTGGTTGTCCCGGCGCCTGATGTAGGCCTCGATGCGGCTGGCCTCCACGCCGTCCACGTTGCGGGCGCGGTCGATCCTGTCCTGCATGTTGCTGGCGTAGATGAAGGCGTGGACGAAGGGCACCCGGGCCTCCGTCCTTAAGATCTGGCCCGTGCAGCGCCCCAGGAAGATGGCCGGGCCCTTCGCCACCAGCTGCTGCACCAGCCTGGACTGGGCGGAATACACCTGGAACGGGGCCTCGTTCACGGTGGTGCCGTAGACGGTGCTGCCGATGCCGCTGTTGCGCACCAGGGACAAATCGTGCAGCAGGCTGCCCACGCCCTTTTCGTCGTAGGTTTGCAGCGTGCCCAGGTCGATGCCGTACTCCTTGCCCGCCAGCACCAGCAGGTTGCCGTCGTAGAACTCCATGCCCAGCTTTTCCGATAGTATCCGGGCCACCTCGCGGCCGCCGCTGCCGTACTCGCGGTCGATGACGATGCTCTTTTTATTCATTTTGTACCCTCCCCTCGTCAGGTTCATCAATTCTTTACAATACCATTATACACCCTCCCGCGCCGATTGTCCAGTGAGGGAAACTCAGTTTTTTCTAATGATTCTCTAATCCATTTTTCTTGCCATTTCATTTTCCAGCCCTATAATGAACCCATCAAAACGAACGGAGGACAAAACGATGACGCATTACGAGATGGCAGAGAAGCTTTCCGAGAAGATGGGCGTTTCCCTGGAGAAGGCCACCCAGGCCCTGGAGGCCTGCGACTGGGAGCTGCTGGACGCGGCGCTGATGCTGGAGAAGGAGCAGGGCGAGGCCCGGCAGGAGGCCTGGACCAGCTGCGAAACCACGGCGGAGGAGACCAACCCCGGCCAGGAGGCCCGGGCACGCCGCAGGGGCGTGGTCGAGGGCCTGGGCGAGATGATCCGCGACCTGTTCAACCTGGGCAACCGCAACCGCTTCGAGGTACGCAAGGACGACAAGCTGCTGCTGGAGGTGCCCGTGACGGTGCTGGTGCTGCTGCTGATCTTCGCGTTCTGGGTCTGCATCCCGCTGCTGGTGATCGGCCTGTTCGCCGGCTGCCGCTACACCTTCTCCGGCGCCGAGCTGGGCCGCGACAGCGTGAACCAGGCCATGGACAAGGCCGCCGAGGCCGTGGAACGGGTGAAGGAAGAGGTCACGAGGGAGCATTGACAGGCTTGCGGGAATGAGGTATAGTAATTCTGAATAATCGAGCTGTAGCTCGATTATTCAGAATTGAGTATTTAGTATTTAGTGGTTAGTATTTAGTGGCGGTACAAGCGGCGCGGTTTTCAATTTTTCAATTTGAAAATCCGCGGTTTCGGCCTTCGGCCGAAACTGACTTGCCCGAATTGGAAATTCGGTCAAGTCACCAGCCCTGACGGATTTGTTTGAATAAAAGGAAACGGCTGAGATTTCAACGTTCCTCGATCTTCAA
>JAZSAA010000146.1:0-8777 GCA_045601625.1 Clostridia bacterium
CCGCCGCTACGGGAACCGGGTTCGTTTTACGGCGCTGTAGAGCGCCACAGGAAAAGATCCTTCGCTTTGCTCGGGATGACAGGGCCGAATATCGGTGTCATCCTGAGCGGAGCGAAGGATCTTTTTGCTATGTGCGATTACCCTCTATGCGTAGCTGTGCACTCCCGGCAGCCAGGTGTTCACGCCCAGGTAGGTGAACATCACGCAGATGAACCCCACCACGCAGAAGATTGCGGCGGCGCGGCCCCGCCAGCCCTTGCGCAGACGCAGGTGCAGGTAGATGGCGTAGACGATCCAGGTCACCAGCGACCAGGTCTCCTTCGGGTCCCAGGACCAATAGCTGCCCCAGGCCCGTTCGGCCCAGATGGCGCCGGTGATGATGGTGAAGGTGAGAAACAGCAGCCCCAGCGACACGCTGCGATAGCTGATCATGTCCAGCTTCTCCCGGTCGGGGATGTGCTGGTCCAGGAAGCCGCTGGCCTTCATCCTGTCCCGCAGCAGGAAGATGATGGACAGCACGAAGGACACGCCGAAGGCCCCGTAGGCGATGATGGCGGTGGACACGTGGAAGCCCAGCCAGTTGCTGCGCAGGGCGGGCATCAGCTCCTTGACGTCCTTGCTCTGCATGGCGGCGTAGCCGATGATCAGGAAGATCACCGGCGCGGCGAAGGCCCCCAGCACCGGGAATTTGAAGCGGATCACGAAGATCAGGCTGACCAGGCACAGCCCCCAGGCGAAGGATGTGGCGAACTCGTACTGGTTGGTCAGCGGCAGCCGGCCCGCGCCGATGCCCCGGCACACCAGGGCCGCCGTGTGCAATACAAAGCCGGCGATTTGCAGCCCCACGGCCACCCGGGCGACGGCGTCCTTCTTCACGGCGATGAAGGCGAAGTACAGTATCATGGCGGCGAAATAGGCCAGCATGACGATGGTGAACAGCGTGTTTTCAATCTGTAGCATGGTCGGAACTCCTTTGCTCGATCGCCCTGTTGAAGCGCTCCCGGAACAGTGCGCCGCCCTTGCGGCTTTCGCCGTGCAGGGTCCAGAGGCCGTCCTCCTGGCGGATGGCCCACACCCTCGCGGGCTGGACGTACAGCGCCAGAAGCAGGCCCAGCATCGTCACCAGGCCGCCGATGAGGGCCAGGAAGGTGAAGCGGTCCACCTTGACCTGGATCAGCGTGTAGGGCTGGGGGTTGGTGAAGGTGACGGTGTACGCGTCGATGGTGATCTCCTCGCCGTCCATCAGTGCGTTCATGCCGATGACCTGGCCCTGGTAGTACACCGAGTACAGGTAGGCCGGGTTGTTCAGCTGGTCCGAGGCGGTGGAGGGGCCGACGCCGGGGGTCATCACGTAGTCGGGGTAGAAGGCGTTCAGCATCACCACCAGGCCCTCCTTGTCCGTGACGTTCATATAGTCACCGGCGCAGACGATCTCCTGCTGGATGGGCGCACCGTCCTTGTTGACGTCCACCTGGGCGGCCCAGCCGGTGGAATTCTGGTAGAACTTCATGCCGCACAGGGTGGCCGGGTGGTTGACGCTGATGGACGCGCTGCCGCCCTTGCGCCCGGCGGAGGCGGCGTCTTCCACGGTGATGTCGGTGGTGTACTGGGCCACGGAGCCGTCTTCCCGCTTATCGACCCTGAAATCGTCGATGGTCAGGAAGCACTCGGTGTCGCCGATGCGCCGGATCTGGCCGGGCACGCCGTACACCGCGTACTGCCGCTGGGTCATCTGACCCAGGCCGAAGCCCAGGATCAGCAGCAGGATGCCCAGGTGGCACACCCACGCGCCCCAGAGCCCCGCGGTATGGCGGGCGGCGAACAGGGCGTCCCGGCCGTCCCCGGTTTTGCAGGGAGTGGGCCTGGGCATGCCCAGCCGCTGGAACGCGGCTTCCGGATCGGCGATGCCGTCGGCGGACACGTCGCCCGGCAGCTTCAGCGCGCCCTCCGGGCGGACCTGGGCCTGCGTGCGGCGGATCAGCCGGGGCAGGCGCAGCAGGTTGCACAGCAGCAGGTTCAGGCACAAAAACGCGGTAATGGCGATGAACCATGGGCTGTGGAAGGCGTCGTCCAGGCGCAGGGCCATGATCAGCCCCGCGGTGCGCTCGGAATAGCGCTGGCTGTACCAGGCGTAGGTCTGGTTCTGGGTGATCAGGCTGCTGGCGGCGCAGGCCAGGGCCAGCAACAGCAGCAGCGCGATGGCAAAGCGCATCGAGGAAATGAACTTCCAGATTTTCTTGAGCATAGTCGTATCGCGTGTCGTCGGTCGGGCGGGGGGTGGGGGCGCTAATGGGCGCTCTCCTGCATTTTCTTGATCTCGCTGGCTCGGGCGATGATCTTTTCCTTCCAGTCGTCGTCCTGGGCGTCCAGGTGATAGGCGTGGAACCCGTTTTGCAGCGCCGAGGTGCAGATGACCGTCTCGTCGTCCACGTGCAGCGAGATCCGGTAGCGGGTGGGCATCTTCTGGGGGAGGATGGTCTTGCTGTCGCGCTGAACCTCCCTGAGGTGCCGGGTGGCGTTGACGATCCCGTCGAAGGTGACGCCGTACAGCCGGAACAGGCTCTTGATGTAGCGCTCGGTGCGGTAGGAGGAGGTGTACACCCAGACCTCGTAGCCCAACGCCTGGAGCTCGTTGATCAGGGCCGGCGTGCCCAGGCGAAGCCTTTCGACGAATATCCGGTTAAACGGGAAGATGAGGGGCGGCTCGGTTTTGTGGGTTTTTGGCGAGACAAACAGCACCTCGTCCAGATCGAAGGAGATGCGCATCTTCTGCGCCTGCGGTTGCTTACTCATTTCTGTCCAGCGCTCCGATCAGCTCCATGATTTTCGAGGACCAGTCCGAACCGGTGCCGTTGACGGTGTATTCCTCGTAGTCCCCCGTGCGGCTGTTCACCCGGACCATCCCCTGGCCGTCGATGTGGATGGTCGTCGCGTAGTGCTCCGAGACGTTCTTCTTCACCCGCTCCCGGACGGCGGCATCCACGTGCCCCTTCTTCCCGGTGCCCGTGACGATGCCCGTCACGCGGGTGCGGTACAGCCAGAACAGCTTCTGGATGTGGGTAAACGAGTAGTAGTTTGACGAGTAAACCCAGATGTCGTAGCCCCTGCCGTTCAGGAAGTGGAACAGCGCGGGAATGCCCAGCCGGAGGCGCTCCCGGTAGCGCAGGTTCAGCGGGAAGGACAGCGGCTTTTCGGCCGGCTGGTCGCCGGTGCAGAAGACCACCTCGTCCAGGTCCAGGGTGATGCGCCGTTCGCTGCGGGAGTTCTGGAGCATCTTGTTGATGTCCTCTTCCATGGGCAGGTCCACGACCCTGACCGGCAGCGAGCGCTGCCCGGTCATGATGGCCGCGGCCCAGCGATGGTGGCCGTTCAGTATCAGGTACCCGTCGGGGCGGGTTTTTTCCACGGTCAGAGGCTCCACGTCGTATTCGACGGAGGAATGGGTTCCGTGCCTCCTGAAGTCCTGGCTGTATTTGGAAATGATCTCCGCGTTGGGGCCGACGGTCGGCGAGCAGAATTCATCGTCCGGATTGGGGTGGAGCATCTTGCAGGGGACCCTCCGGACCAGCAGGCGGCGCAACAGCCCCGCCCTGACCGGAACGTAGACCCCTTTGGTGTTTTTGATTTCCTTCTTCAGGTACTCCTGAAAGCCCTGGTTGTTTTCAGCCATGATTTCTTGTCTGCCTCCCTTTAGGTGGAAGATGGATGTTCCGGCGTTGCCGCAGTCAAAGAAATGGCAGGGGCGCCCAATGGGCGCCCGCCCTGCGCGTACAGGTCGCGTGTCCGGGCGGGCGGCGCATCGTCGCCCCTGCTACGGTGGTCGGTTCGTTGTCTGTCAGGTCGTCTGGGGGTTCAGCAGGGCCATGGCCTCGTCGATCCTGGCGTCCGCGGTGTCCAGGCAGTGCATGGACAGCTCGCTGTTGTGCGCGCCCTCGGAGTTCTCCACGTAGCAGTAATCGAAGAACCACTGGGCCTCGCGGTGCAGCTTGCGCACCGCGTTCAGGTCGTCCTCGCTCCAGCTGCCCGAGGCCGCGGCGGCGGCCAGGGCGTCCTTCATGGCGGAGAGCCGGTTGCCAACCTCGGTCTCCCGGGCGGTGACCTTCTCCTGGATGTCCTTCACGAAGGCGGTCATGTCGGTGTCGCCGTGGCACTGGGCGCAGCTGGCCAGCAGGGCCTCGTTCTCCAGGGGGCTGACCAGCATGTGGCTGCGGTACGCCACGCCCGCGTCAGTGGTCTCAGTGGGCATGTGGCAGTCGGCGCAGCTCAGGAAGGCGGCGTGCTTGCCCTGCAGGAAGGTCTCCATCTCGGGGTGCTGGGCCTTGAGCATGGCGGTGCCGGTGCTCTCCTGGGTCCAGTCGGCAAAGCCCATGCCGTCGTAGTAGGCCAGGATGGCCTCGGGCGTCATCTCGTCGACGCTGTGGTAGGGCATCATGGTCTCGCTGTCGGCGGGGGTGAAGTAGTATTCGATGTGGCACTGGCCGCAGGACAGCGTGGCGGGGTTGATGGTGGCCACATTCTCGCCCAGGGCCTCGTTCACATACTGGTGGGTGACCGTAAGCTGACCGCCATTGCCCATGTCGTCGCCGTGGCAGGTGTAGCAGCTGACGTTGTTGGTCATCTGGGGGAAGACCTCGTCGAAGGGCATCGAGTACACGGCCACGCCCTGCTCCTCGATCATCTTGTGCAGGTCCGGGGTCTTGCAGGTGATGCAGTTGGCCTTCGGATGGGGACGCTGGGTCTTGGCAACGTCCTCCAGGGTGTATTCGTGGCCCCGGGCGCTGCCGTAGTCCTTGGCAAAGCCGTAGCCCTCGTAGATGTTCACCAGGTAGGGGTCCTGCTCCAGGTAGTCCACCACGTAGCTGTTCTCCCGGTTGTCGCCCATCGTGGTGACAATGCTGGGCAGTATGGCCTTGAGCCGCTCCTCCCCGGTCATCGCGGTCGCGGCGGCCTCGGCTTCCTCAGCGGAAGCGCCGGGCCTGGGGCGTGTGTAGCGGGAGATGTCGGGGTTGCCATCGGCGGCTTCATCGTTTTCAGCCTCGGCAGCCTCGGAGGAAGCGCCGGGCCTGGGGCGTGTGAAGCGGGAGATATCGGGGTTGCCATCATCGGCTTCATCGGTTTCAGCTTCGGCAGCCTCGGAGGAAGCGCTGGGCCTGGGGCGTGTGAAGCGGGAGATGTCGGGGTTGCCATCAGCGGCTTCATCGGTTTCAGCCTCGGCAGCCTTGGAGGAAGCGCCGGGCCTGGGGCGTGTGAAGCGGGAGATATCGGCGCTGTCAGCAGCGGCTTCTTCGGTCCCGGCCTCGGCCTGTTCGCCCTGGGCCTCCGCCAGCAGCTCGGCAAGGGCCTCCTGCACGGCGTTGGAGGAGACGGTGACGCCGGAGACGGCGTCCACGGTCTGTTCGCTGACGATCTGCTCGCCCCAGGCGTTGCGGATGTCGTCGGTGAGCATGTCCACCTGGCCCTCGAGGGCGGCGGAGGACACGACGGCCTGGGTCAGCTTGCCGTCCAGCACGGTGATGGAGACGTCGATGTCGCTGAAGTCGGTGGTCCTGCGGGTGGCGTAGGTGCCGTCCGCCAGCCCGGAGGGCTCGGTCCCGGCGTTGTCGGCCGCGGGTATCGCGGCAGCGGCGGCCTCCAGCTCGGCGACCTTCGCCTCGGCGGCTGCGTTGGCGGTCTCCAGCTCGGAAGCCTTGGCTTCGGCGGCCTCGGCGCGGGCCTCGGCGTCGGCCAGGGCGGCCTCCAGCTCGGCGATCCTGCCGTCCGCGTCGACGGCTTCGCTGTCGGCGACGGCCTGAGCCAGCAGCTCGTCCACGGCCCCCTGCACGGCGTTGGAGGAGATGGTCACGCCGGAGACGGCGTCCACAGCCTGCTTCTCAACGATCTGCTGGGCCCAGGCGGCGCGGGTGTCGTCGGTGAGCAGGTCGTTCGCGCCCTCGGAGGTGACGTTTGCGGCGGCGACCTTGCCGCCCTCGATGGTCATCTCCACCTTGATGGTGCTGAAATCGGTGGTCTCTTCAATGGTATAGGTGCCGTCGCTCAGGCCTGTGGCTTCCCCGCCGCCGTTGACCTGGGCCATCAGCTGCTCCACGGCCTCCTGCACGGCGTTGGAGGAGACGGTGACGCCGGAGACGGCGTCCACGGCCTGCTTCTCCACGATCTGCTGGGCCCAGGCGCTGCGGATGTCGTCGGTGAGCATGTCCACCTGGCCCTCGAGGGCGGCGGAGGTGACGCTCGCGTCGGTGATCTTGCCGCCTTCGACGGTGATGCCCACGTCGATGGTGCTGAAATCGGTGGTCTTTTCCACGTGGAAGTTGCCGTCAGCCAGCACGGCCGCACCGTCGGCGGGGGCTTCGGCCTCGGGCGTGGGTTCCGGCTCGGGCGTGGCAGCGGGCTCGGGCGTGGGCAGGCCCGCCTGGGTGAAGATGTCCGCGGCGGCTGCCTTCACGGAGTCTGGGGAGGAGGTCAGCGACGCGGAGGAGATCACGTCGTTCTCATAGGACTGGTTGGCCACGATGGAATCGGCCCACTCGGCGCGCAGCTCGTCGGTCAGCAGGTCGCTGTCGCCGGACGAGGTGATCGCGGCGTCGAGGATTTGGTCGCCCTGGATGGTCATGGCCACCTGCACGTCGCTGTATTGGTTGCTGCTCTGGGCGGTATAGGGGCCGGGCTGCTGGTAGATCACCTCGCCGCCACGGCCGATGCCGCAGGCGAACACGACCCCCAGAACCAGGATCACAGCCGATACCGCCAGCATGGCGATCGTCTTTTTTTCCATATCTATCATCCCTTCCTTATCGTCCGTCCGGCGTCATTTCGCCGGAGGCGGGGTGATGACCTTGACGGGACACTTCTCGGCGCACTTGCCGCACTGGGTGCAGTTGGCGTAATTGACCTGTGCCAGGTTGCCGTTGACGTGGATGGCGTCGAACTCGCACTGCTTGGTGCAGAGCATGCAGCCGATACAGCCCGCGGAGCAGACCTTCTTGACCAGGGGCCCCCTGTCGTGGTTGGAACACTGCACGATCACCCGCTTGGAGGTGGGCACCAGCTCGATCAGCCCCCTGGGGCAGGCCTTCACGCACAGGCCGCAGCCGATGCAGCGCTTGCGGTTGACCATGGCCACGCCGTCCACCGTCTGGATCGCATCCTGGGGGCAGGCCGCCGCGCAGGAGCCCAGGCCCAGGCAGCCGTAGCCGCAATCGGTGATGTTCAGCCCGGCCAGCACGGCGCTGCGGCAATCCTGTATGCCGATGTAGCGGCCCTGGTCGCGGGTCACGTCGCAGGTGCCCTTGCAGCGCACGAAGGCCACCTTGCGCTCGGTCGCCTCGGCGCTCTGGCCCATGATCTCGCCCACCTTCTGGGCCACCGGCGCGCCGCCCACGGGACAGGCGTTCACCGGCGCTTCGCCCTTGGCGATGGCCGCGGCCAGCGCGTCGCAGCCGGCAAAGCCGCAGGCGCCGCAGTTGTTTCCGGGCAGGCAGTCGCGCACGGCGCTCTCCCGCTGATCCACTTCCACCTTGAATTTATCGCTGGTGAACACGAGGCCCACGCCGACCACCAGGCCGATGGCGGCGATGACAAGCGTTGTAATGATGATGGTTATCATGTCTATCCCCCTTCCGTCAGAACGACAGGCCGGAGAAGCCCATGAAAGCAATGGACATCAACGCCGCGGAAATCAGTACGATGGGTGCGCCGCGCAGCGGGGCGGGGATATCCTCCTCGCGGATGCGGCTGCGGATGCTGGCCAGCAGCACGATGGCGATGGTGTAGCCCACGGCCGTGCCGAAGCCGGAAAAGACGCACTGGGTGAAGTTGTAGCCGTCCTGCACGTTGGTCAGGGCCACGCCCAGCACCGCGCAGTTGGTGGTGATCAGGGGCAGGTAGATGCCCAGCGCCTTGTACATGGCCGGGGATTTCTTCTTCAGGAACATCTCCACGATCTGCACCAGGGCCGCGATGACCAGTATGAACACGATGGTCTTCATGTAGTCCAGGCCCAGGGGCGCCAGAACGTAGTCGTACAGCAGGCTGGCCACGGCCGAGGCGATGGTGATGACGAAGATCACCGCGCCGCCCAGGCTGGCGGAGGCCTTCATCTGCTTGGACACGCCCAGGAACGAGCAGATGCCCAGGAACTGGTTCAGCACCACGTTGTTGATCAGCGCGCCGGAGATGATGATCAGAATCAGGCTGGTGTTCACTTGCCGTTCACCTCCCCGGATTTATCGCAGGCGGCGGCGCAGTTGGCGCACATGCCGTCGCAGCCGCTCTCCACCAGCTTGCGCTGGCGGGTCTTGATGCCGATGGCGTTCATCACCGCGATGATGAAGGCGATGACCAGGAACGCTCCCGGAGGCTGGATGAAGATGCCGATGGGCTCGACGCTCTTGGGCAGCACCTGCACGCCGAAGGCGGTGCCGGCGCCCAGGATCTCGCGCAGCAGGCCCGCCAGTGTCAGCGCGATGGTGAAGCCGATGCCCATGCCCAGGCCGTCCATCACGGAAAGCAGCGGGGCGTGCTTGTTGGCGTAGGCCTCGGCGCGGCCGAGGATGATGCAGTTGACCACGATCAGCGGGATGTAGATGCCCAGCGCCGCGTAGAGCGAGGGCAGGTAGGCCTGGATCAGCAGCTCGGTGACCGTCACCAGCGAAGCCACGATCACGATGTAGCTGGGCAGGCGCACCTGGTCGGGGATGGCCTTGCGCAGCAGCGAGATCACCAGGTTGGACAGGATCAGCACCGCCGTGGTGGAAAGGCCCATGCCGATGCCGTTCATC
>JAZSAA010000147.1:0-7104 GCA_045601625.1 Clostridia bacterium
CCCTGCGTGCGTCTGTGCCGTCAACAGGGCGCGCCGTCGCCCGCGTGCAGGGCCATGAACGCCTCGCGCTCCCTGGCGAAGGCCGCCTTCTTCTCCCTGCAGGTCTCCAGTATCCGTTCCCTGTTCACCCGAACGTCGTGGTTGGACCAGCCGTACAGCGCGTGCAGCAGCCGGTAGTATTTATCGAAATAGTAGAAGTCGTATTCCTCCTCCATGCCGAAGCCGGTCTCATCAGAGCCGGAGTCGCCGACGTGCTTCTCGCCCTCGATGATTCCGTCCTCCACATTCCAGGTGGGGAAGCAGCCCTCCGCCCTGGCCACATCCAGAAGGCCCAGCCGCGCCGTGCCCGCTTCGTCGATGGGATACCATGCGCTCCAGTTGGGGTGGCCCTTGACGGGATGCGGCTTCATGAAGGCCAGCGTTTCAAGCCGTGGCCGCCTTTCAAGCTCGGCCCTGGCCGCTTCTTCGCCGAACTCTGCCAGGAGGCACAGCCAGAAGGCGGAGGCGCGGACATTGAAGCAGTCGTCGGGCCGGGCCTCCACCCAGTCGTCCCAGTCGAACAGGGTTTCGGCTTTGTCGGTCAGATAATCCTCCAGGCGACGCCCTGCCTCCGGGGAGACGCGGGATTCAAAGTGCTGCCGCATCCGCCGCATCGAGGGCAGGTGGCCCATGGAACACCAGTCCGCCAGCACCTCGAACGCCGCCGGGTCCATGCCCAGGCCGTCCCTGCCGCCGCAGTTCTCCTCCAGCCAGGACACATAGCGTCCCCTTTGGGTATCCGGTCCCCGCCAGCTGTCGTCGAGAGACGGCGGAGGGATGATTGGGTTTCGGGCGGTTCTTATCGCCCTTTCCAGGGCCAGCCGACGGGTTTTTCGACCGTGCTTCACGGTTGAATGTCCTCCTCTCGCAGTCGATCCGGGCGGTGGCAGACTGCCGCCGCGACATTGCCGCGGAACCATGGCGGCGCAGGCGCCGCCGCTACGAGGGCGGTGGCGGCAGATAACCGCCCGCCAACCCTGTTTCCCGTTCCCCTATCCATTGGGCCTGCCGGCCCCATCTCGCTGAAAACAGCATACTGTGCTGTTTTCCGGGCGCTCGTTGTTCCTCAAACCTTCTCCTTCACCATGCTCAGCGCGATGCGCTTCTTCTTCTCGTCCACGCTGACCACCCAGACCTTCACCACGTCTCCCACCTTCACCACCTCGGAGGGGTGTTTGACGTAGCGATCCGCCATGCGGGAGATGTGCACCAGGCCGTCCTGGTGGACGCCGATGTCCACGAACGCGCCGAAGTCGATCACATTGCGCACGGTGCCCGTCAGCTCCATCCCCGGCTTCAGGTCCTTCATGTCCAGCACGTCCGTGCGCAGCACCGGCTTGGGCAGGTCGTCCCGGGGGTCGCGCCCGGGCTTTTGCAGCTCAGCCAGGATGTCCCGCAGGGGGGGCAGGCCCACGCCCGCCTCCGCCGCCAGCTTTTCCGGGCCGTACAGCTGCGCCCGCTGGGCGATGTCGGGGATGCCGCCGCGGACGGCCTTCGCGTCGTACCCGAGGGCCGCGAGCACCGCCTTCGCCGCATCGTAGCTCTCCGGGTGTACGGCGGTGGCGTCCAGCGGGTTCTTGCTGTCCCTCACTCGCAAAAAGCCCGCGCACTGCTCGAAGGCCCGGGGGCCCAGCTTGGGCACCTTTTTCAGCGCCGCCCGGCTGGGGATGCCGTTTTCCCCCCGGTAGCCCACGATGTTCTTCGCCAGCGCAGGGCCGATGCCCGCCACGTGGGAAAGCAGCGCCGCCGAAGCCGTGGACACCTCCACCCCCACCTGGTTCACGCACTGCTCCACCACACCGTCCAGCGCCGCGGTCAGGGCGTTCTGCTTCAGATCGTGCTGGTACTGGCCCACGCCGATGGCCTTCGGGTCGATCTTCACCAGCTCGGCCAGCGGGTCCTGCATCCTTCGGGCGATGGAAACGGCGCTGCGCTGGGTGACGTCGAAATCCGGGAATTCCTCGGCGGCCAGGGGACTGGCCGAGTACACCGAGGCCCCGGCCTCGCTGACGATGATGTAGGCGACCCCGGGCAGCTCGGGCAGCAGCGACACGATGAACTGCTCGCTCTCCCGGCTGGCGGTGCCGTTGCCGATGGCGATGGCCGTCACGCTGTACTTTTTCACAAAGCTCTTGATCAGCCGCGCCGCGGCGGCCTTTGCGGCCTCGTTCCCCGGCAGGGTGAAGTGGCCCACACCGGTATCCAGCACCTTGCCGTTCTCGTCCACCACGGCCAGCTTGCAGCCGGTGCGGAAGCCCGGGTCCACGCCCAGAGTCACCTTGCCCTTGATGGGCGGCTGCATCAGCAGCTGGTGCAGGTTGTCGGAAAACACCCTGATGGCCGACTCGTTGGCCGCGTCGGTCAGCGCGGTCCGCAGCTCCCGCTCCAACGACGGAAACAGCAGCCGGTCCCAGGCGTCGTCACAGGCCATGCCCACCTGCTCGGAAGCCGCCGAGCGTCCCCGCACGAAGGCGGCGCGGACGGTCTGCATTGCCCGTTCATCGGGAGCTTCGACGCCCACCTTCAAAAAACCCTCCCGCTCGCCCCGGTTGACGGCCAGTATCCGGTGTGGCGCCATGCTCCGCAGGGGCTCCCGGTAGTCGTAGTAGTTGCTGTAAACGCTGTCCTCGTCCTTCGCCGCCTTGGTGGCGACGACGCTCTCCCGGGTCAGCAGCGCGCGCAGCTGCTTGCGCAGGGGCGCGTCGTCGCTGACCATCTCGGCGATGATGTCCCGCGCCCCGGCCAGCGCGGCCTCGGCGTCGGGGACCTCCTTGCCGGGGTCGACGAAATCCGCCGCCTTTTTCATCGGGTCGCCCTGGGTCGGCTGCACCAGCAGCCAGCTCGCCAGCGGCTCAAGGCCCCGCTCCCTGGCGACGGTCGCCCGGGTGCGGCGCCTGGGCCGGAAGGGGCGGTAGAGGTCCTCCAGCTCCGCCAGCGTCGCGGCTCTGGCGATCTGTGCGGACAGTTTTTCCGTCAATACGCCCTGCTCCGTCAGGGCCTTCGTGATCTCCTCGCGGCGCTTGTCCAGCCCCCGCAGGTACTCCAGCCTCTCGGCCAGCGTCCGAAGCACCTGGTCGTCCAGCGACCCGGTGGCCTCCTTGCGGTAGCGGGCGATGAAGGGGATGGTGTTGCCCGCGTCCAGCAGCTCCACTGCCGCCCGGACCTGCTCGGTCCGCAGGGACAGCTCCTTTGAAAGTATGCCGATATAGTCGTTGTTCATTTGCGTTGCCTCCTGTTGTGAGTATAATAGCAGAATAATGGAAAAGGGGCAAGTCCGGCGCGGAAAAACCCTGTTTTACATTCTCTCCGACATGTGCTATAATTCTGAAAAGAAAAACACGGGAGGGATATGCTGTGCTGAACGAGAACATCACCCGGCGCAACGCGCTGCTGGCGAAGAAGGTCATCAAGGGGCTGGAATCCCGGAACATGTCCGGCTACTGGGCCGAGAGCAAGAAGGACGCTCTGGCCCAGGCGCTGGCGCTGATCCCCGAGGGCAGCTCGGTGACCATGGGCGGCGCGATGAGCGCCCACGAGATCGGCCTGGTGCAGGCGCTGAAGGACGGCGATTACAATTTCATCGACCGGGACGAATACGCGGACAAGCGGGCGGCCATGCTGGCGGCCTACGACGCCGACGTGTTCCTGGCCAGCGCCCACGCCACCACGGTGGACGGCATCCTGGTGAACATCGACGGCAACGCCAACCGCGTCTCCGCCATCGCCCAGGGCCCCCGGAAGGTAATCTTTATCGTGGGCATGAACAAGGTCTGCAGCGACCCGGACGCCGCCATGAAGCGGGCCCGCAACGTGGCCGCGCCAATCAACGCCCAGCGCTTCGGGCTGAACACCCCCTGTTCAAAGACCGGCGCGTGCATGGACTGCAAGTC
Source organism: Clostridia bacterium (assembly GCA_045601625.1). Classification (GTDB taxonomy): domain Bacteria; phylum Bacillota; class Clostridia; order Christensenellales; family Aristaeellaceae; genus UBA2862. The sequence goes on from JAZSAA010000147.1 coordinate 3,930, forward strand.
CCCGGACACCATCTGCTGCCAGTTCCTGATTACCCGCTTTTCCCGCCACAAGGACCGCATCCACGTGATACTGGTCAACGCAAACCTGGGGTTCTGACGGGCCGGTCGAAAAAGCGGGCATTCCCCGCTTCATATGGAATTGCATAAGGCACAGTCATCCCGACAAGGAGAAAACCCATCGATGAAAAAAGTGACCTGCGCCCTGGCGGCGCTGCTTCTGACGCTCTGCCTGCCCTGGGCCGCGCTGGCCGACGGCGGGGATAACCTTCTGGTCAACGGCGATTTTTCCGAGATCGACGGCGGCGAACCCGTGGGCTGGCGCAGGGACATGTGGCTGACCGACGCGGGGGTGAGCCTGCTGGCCGTGGACGAAAACGGCTTCGAGGGCAGCTGCGTCACCGTCACCAACGTGGACGAAAACGAGGCCCGCTTCGCCCAGACCGTGGCGGTGGAGCCGGACGAAATCTACCGGGTCAGCGGCATGATCCGCGCCTCGGGCTGCGACGAGGACGGCTACGGCGCAACCCTGTCGATCCAGGACGTATTCGTCTACTCCGACGGCCTGTACGACACCGGCGGCGAATGGCAGTACGTCGAGCTTTACGGCCGCACCGGCCCCGACCAGCATTCTCTGACGGTGTTCGCCCGGGTGGGCGGCTACGGCACGCTGTCCAGGGGCAGCGCCGGCTTCGACGACCTGGCCGTGACCCGGGTGGACGCAGCCCCCGACGGCGCCGTCGTATACGATTTCTTCCAGGAATCCGGCTTCGACGACGGAGACGACGAGGGCGACTCCGAGGAGGACAGCGAGCCCGCCCGCAACACCGAGGCGTGGCTGCTGTTCACCTGCGTCTACGCCCTGGCGGTGATGGGCTTTACCCGCAAGCGCCGCCGGGCCGCCGAGCCCATGGGCAAAAAAAGGCTGTGGGCGCTGTTCGGCGTGGCCATGCTGGCGGCGCTTGCGCTGCGGCTGTTCATCGCCGCACGGGTGCGGGGCTACAACACCGACATCAATTGCTTCACCAGCTGGTCCGAGCGCATGTTCACCATGGGACCGAACCGCTTCTATGATCCGGATTATTTCTGCGACTATCCCCCGCTGTACATGCTGCTGCTGTGGCTGGTAGCCGCGCTGCGGCGGCTGCTGGGCATCGCCTTGAACACCCCCGCCTACCTGATGCTTTTGAAGCTGCTGCCGATACTGGCCGACCTGGCCGGCGCGACGCTGGTGTGGCGGGTGGCCCGCCGCAGGCTGAGCGAGGGCGGCGCGGCGCTGCTGGGCCTGATGATGGCCTTCAACCCCGCCGCCATCGCCAACAGCGCGGCCTGGGGGCAGATCGACGCCGTGCTTGCGCTGTTCATCGCGCTGTGCGCGCTGTATGCCGCCGACGGCAGGACCGTCCCGGCGCTGCTGTGCTTCGGCGCGGCTCTGCTGGTGAAGCCCCAGGCGCTGCTGGTGGGACCGGTGGGCCTGGCCGCGATACTCTGCGGCATATTCTGCGCCACCGGCGACGAACGCCGGCGCAGGGTCCGGGACGCGCTGGTCGGCCTGATCGCCTGCCTGGCGCTGATCTACGCCGTGGGCCTGATCTGCTGCCTGGGCCAGCCGCTGACCCGGCCCGTCGCCTGGCTGATCGAGCTGTACACCGGGACGTTGCAGGGCTACCGCTACGTCACCGTGAACACGCTGAACCTGCACTACCTGCTGGGCATGAACTGGGCCCACGCCGAGGACCACGGCGGCGTGATCGTCCTGGCCTGGGTGCTGTTCGGCCTTTCCCAGGCGGGCTGCATCTGGCTGACCGTCGCCAGCCGAAGGCAGCCCCGCCGGCTGCTGCTGACCGGCGGCCTGCTGATGGTGCTGATCTGCACCTTCGGCCCGATGATCCACGAGCGCTACATCTACCCCGCCCTGCTGCTGATCGCGCTGGCCTTCGCCTGCGAGCGGGACCGGCGACTGCTGATTTCGCTGACCGTGCTGACCTGCACGCTGTTCCTGAACGAGATCCTGGTGCTCCAGGGTGGCATGACCGAGGCCAACTTCGGCCATTTGCAGGACAGCGAGCGCTGGCTGAACAACATCGTCAGCGCCGTAAACGTAGCAAACGCCCTGTTCCTGGGCTGGACGGCCTTCGACATCTGCGTGCGAGACCGCGTCCTGCCGATGGGCAAGGTCGTACGCGAGGCCGTACCCGCCGGGGTGTACACCCTGGCCCGGGAGGCCGACTACCGCATGGGCATCAAACGCCCCGACGTGCTGCTGATGGGCGCGGTGACGCTGCTGTACAGCGTGCTGGCCTTCACCAACCTGGGCGTCACCGCCGCCCCCCAGAGTGGCTGGACCGCCAGCCAGAGCGGCGAAGCCGTGGTGTTCGACCTGGGCCGGAGCGAAACCTGGCGGATGACCTACTACGGCGGCATCTGCAATTCCACCTTCACGGTGGAGCTTTCCGACGACGGCCGGACCTGGAGCGCGCCCGCCTTCGCCCGGTACAACCAAGGCGAAATCTTCCGCTGGCTGTGGTTCGTACCGCTGGATGAGAACATGAACGAGCTGTACGGCGAGCCGGAGGACGCCCTCCCCGGCGCGCCCCGGTGGACCTACGCCTCCGGCGAGGACAGCTATCCCACGCAGGCCGCCCGCTTCGCCCGCATCACGGCCCAGTCGGCGGGGCTGATCCTCTACGAGGTGGCCTTCCTGGACGGGGACGGCAAGCCCCTGCCCATCGCCGGGGTCAGCCAGAGCGGCCAGACCGACGCCTCCGAAAGCAGCGCAGCCACGCTGATCGACGAGCAGCGCACGGTGGCGGCTTATCCCAGCTACCTGAACAGCAGCTACTTCGACGAGATCTACCACGCCCGCACCGCCTTCGAGCACCTGCACGGCATGAACGCCTACGAGTGGACCCATCCGCCCCTGGGCAAGGTGCTGATGATGGTGGGCATACAGCTCTTCGGCATGACGCCCTTCGGCTGGCGCTTCATGGGCGCGCTGGTGGGCGTGCTGATGGTGCCGCTGATGTACCTGATGGTCAAGCAGCTGACCAAGGACACCCGGCTGTCCTTCATCGCCATGGCGCTGATGGCGCTGGATTCCATGCACTTCACCCAGACCCGCATCGCCACCATCGACAGCTACGCGGTGTTCTGGATCATGCTGATGTACCTGTTCATG
>JAZSAA010000148.1:0-6575 GCA_045601625.1 Clostridia bacterium
GCGGCCAGCAGGCACACCGCCGCCATCTCAACCACCTGCAGGGCCAAAGCCCGAAGCCATCTGTGTTTCATGGGAATATTATACTCTTTAGGTTGGGGTTCAGTCAAATAAATTCTGATTTGTCGCGGGGCGACAAATCAGGATTCAGTATTTAGTATTTAGCATTTAGTGGTTAGTGGGGGAGGTAATCCTTGCGGATTTCTTTTGATTCAAAAAAATCAAGAAACGTTGAAACCTCTGCCGTTTCCTTATAATCAAACAAATCCCGTAGGGATTTGCACCACCACTAAATACTAACCACTAAATACTAAATACTCAAATTCTCATTTATCGAGCCCTGCTCGATAAATCAGAATTTACCCCTCACCCCCCCTCATACCTTGACAATCGCGGCTTTTCCCGTTACTATATTATCAGGATTATCAGGAAGGACGGTGTTGACTGTGGATTATGAAAAACTGGGCGTGCGGGTGCGCCAGCAGCGGGAGCTGAACAACATGACCCAGGGCCAGCTGGCGCGGAAGGTGGGCGTCACCGGCAGCTTTATCGGCCACATTGAGCGGGGAGAGAAGAAGGCCAGTGTGGAGACCGTGGTGGCCCTGTGCAACGCATTGGAAATCTCACCGTCGGTGCTGTTGCAGGATTCCCTGTCCGATGCGGCGATACAGAGCCAGCTTTCCTTTGACGCTGAAAACCAGGACCTGATGCGGGGAATCATGCACGTGCTGCGCGAGCACACCAGGCGCACGGAATACCATTGATTTGACGGGTTTTCTATTAATCCACTGAATTTAATTTCTTGACGTTTCTCTTCACTTACGGTATAATGTTAGCAGTATACCAGCATGATAAAATGATGATATGTGAAGATGGAGGTTGAGGAGATGTTTACATCCAGATTGCAGAACGAGCAGACGGACAACCTGGCGCGCGCGTTCCTCGCCCTGGAGAGCATGGAGGATTGCTACCGCCTGTTCGAGGACCTTTTCACCATCCGGGAGATACAGGACCTTTCCCAGCGGCTGGAGGTGGCCCAGCTGCTAAAGGGCCAGGCGTCCTATACCGAGATCGTCGAAAAGACCGGCGTGTCCACCGCCACGATCGGCCGGGTGAATCGGGCGCTGAACTACGGCGCGGGGGGCTACCAGCTTGTACTGGAGAAGGTCAAGGGGAATACGGATAAATGATCGATCTGAACGCATTGAATCCCGAGCAGCGCGCCGCCGTCGAGCAGACGGAAGGGCCGCTGCTTGTTTTGGCCGGCGCGGGCAGCGGCAAGACCCGCGTGCTGACCTACCGGGTGGCCCACCTGATGGAAAAAGGCGTGGCCCCCTGGCACATACTGGCCATCACCTTCACCAACAAGGCGGCCCGGGAGATGGCCGAGCGCGTACACAGATTGGCGGGGGAGGCGTCGGAGGACGCCTGGATCTCCACCTTCCATTCCTGCTGCGCCCGCATACTGCGCCGGGACATCGAAAAGCTGGGCTACAAGCGCCAGTTCGCCATCTACGACGAGGACGACCGCATGCAGGTCATCAAGTCGGTGGCGAAGGAATTGAAGCTCAACGACAAGGAATACCCGCCCAAGCAGATCCGCGCCGTGATTTCCGACGCCAAGAACCGGCTGTTGACGCCCACGGAATGGCTGAAGGAGTCCGGCGACGACTTCCGCAGCCACAAGCTGTACGAGGCCTACCGGCTGTACGAGCAGACCCTGAAGGGCAACAACGCGCTGGACTTCGACGACCTGCTGATCAAGACCCTGGAGCTGCTCACCGAGCAGCCGCCGGTGCTGGATTACTACCGCGACAAGTTCCGCTACATCCTGGTGGACGAGTACCAGGACACAAACGCTGCACAGTACATGCTTGTGAGATTGTTGGCTGGAGACAGGCATAACCTGTGTGTGGTGGGCGACGACGACCAGTCCATCTACGGCTGGCGCGGGGCGGACCTTCGGAACATACTGGACTTCGAGAAAGACTTCCCCGAGTGCGTGACCATCAAGCTGGAGCAGAACTATCGCTCCACCGGCAACATACTGGACGCCGCCAACCAGGTCATCGCCCACAACCGGGGCCGCAAGGAGAAGGCGCTGTGGACCGAGCACGACCGGGGCGAGCGCATCGCGCTGTACCACGCCATGGACGAGCGGGACGAGGCCGCCTTCATCCTGAAGATGTCCCAGAAGCTGATCAAAAACGGCGACAATCCCGGCGACATCGCGGTGCTGTACCGCACCAATGCCCAGTCCCGCGTGCTTGAGGAGGCGTTCGTGCGGGGCGGCACCCAATACCGGGTCTACGGCGGCCAGCGCTTCTACGAGCGCAAGGAGGTCAAGGACCTGATCGCCTACATGCGCTGCCTGACCAACCCCGACGACGACGTGTCCACCCGGCGCATCATCAACGCCCCCAAGCGGGGCATCGGCGACGCCACCGTGGACAAGCTGGCCGAGTACGCCGCCGAGAACGAAATGCCGCTGATGTCGGCGGTGCTGGACTGTGAGAACGCGCCTTTGAGCGCCCGGCCGAAGAAGCTGATGGGGGCCTTCGCCGCGCTGATGATCGACCTGACCGAGCTGATGTACGAAAAAAAGCCCTCCGAATTCGTGGAGGCGCTGATCGAGCGCACCGGCTACGTCAAGGCGCTCCAGGAGGACAAGAGCGAGGAGAACGAATCCCGCATCGAGAACATACAGGAGCTCCAGGGCGCGGTTTCCGAATTTGAAAGCCTGAACCCCGAGGCGGGTCTGGCAGACTTCCTGGAAAACGTGGCGCTGGTGTCGGACCTGGACGCCATGAACGAGTCCGGCGGCGCGGTGACGCTGATGACGCTGCACTCCGCCAAGGGCCTGGAGTTCAACGATGTGTTCCTGGCTGGCATGGAGGAGGGCGTGTTTCCGCTGACCCGGGCGCTGTTCGACGACGACCTGCTGGAGGAGGAGCGCCGCCTGGCCTACGTGGGCATCACCCGCGCCCGCAAGCGACTGTTCATCAGCCACGCCCGGACGAGGGCGCTGTACAACACCCGCAACGCCAACCCGCTTTCACGGTTTGTCACCGAGATTCCCCAGCGGCTGATCGTGGAGGGCATGGGCAGCTCCCAGCCCCGCCGCGTGCCGCCGCCCAGCACCGGCGGCTGGAACCAGCCCACCCGCTCGCCCTACAACGCCCGCTGGCAGCAGGGGGGCGGCGCGGCCTCCACCGGCAGCGCCGAGCTGGACAAAAAGCTGGGCATCGCCGGGGTGCAGAAAGGCGCGCCTTCCGGGAGCTTCAATTGGAACGGCGGGGGACAGACCCGTGTCGCCGCGGCCGCCGCGGTGTTCCGCGTGGGCGACGCCGTGCACCACCGGGTGTTCGGCCGGGGCGAGGTGACCGCCCTCACCGGCCAGGGCGCCGAGCAGCGGGTGAAGATCCGCTTCGCCAACGGCACCGAGCGCACCTTCTCCGCCGTCGCCGCCCCGATCGTGAGGGTGGAGAAGTGATGATTCGCATGCGGTGAGCCGCTATCTGTCTTCATCCTGATGCGCTTTCCATGTCCTCAGCGCTTCGTTGATCTGGCGAATCTGCCGCTTGCACCTAGAATACATGACCAGCCATATAATGAGATAGGCAATCACATAGCCGGGGAACATAAACGGCGTCACGGGATCTCTCAGATCCAGCCAGCCCAGCGTGAAGCCTGCCGCGCAGTAGGCTGTAAGGGTGATCGCAAAGTGGGTGGCCGTACAGCGCAGCAGGCCCCAATGCTCCAGCGAATAGATCGTCGTACCGCCTACGCCGACCGCGCCGAGCAGGCCGCTCAGCGCCAGGTACAGCGCGAGTCCGCCCGCGCCTTTTTGGGCGTAATACGCCCCTACACCGCTGATGGACAGGAAGCCGAGCCCCACCAGTATGCCCAGGACAAAGCCGATGGAGGCCCGAATGATCGCCTTTTTCCAAAACTCGCTCATGGTTTCGCCTCCCTCATACCAACCCCAGCGTCTTCTGGATGGCGCGCACATAGCGCCGCGCCACCCAGGAGACGCTGCCGTCGTCAAAGAGAACCTGTATGGTGCCTGACAGGCTGAAATCAAAGCTGGAGACCCTGTAGAGATTGATGAGCTCGCTGCGGCTGATGCGCAGGAAGCGGCTGCGGTCCAGTACAGCCTCCATCTCAGCCAACGTCCCACGGGCCACAAAGCCGCCCCGGTCCGTCCATGCGATGAGCTTCCGGTTCTCCAGGTAGACGCGTATGATTTCGCGCTGGCTCAGAAGCACCATCGTATCGCCAGAATAAGCGGTCACGATAGGATAAGCATTGTTCGTGGCGCTCTCGATGGCGTGAACGATATTGTCGATTTCAGGCGTCATGCGTTCCGCGCGAATGATGACCTTCGGCTCGGCGCAGGACGGGTCGATCTGTATATCAATGTCAATGGCATTTCTCATATAGAATCCCTTTTTCGGGTCGGAGACAGCGGGCTTTTCCTGTTGCCTGTTATAGCATATCTGCATCGTGGAAGCAAGAGCCTTTTGCTTCCACAATCGCCTTTTTCATTATATCTTTTGTGGATGAATATGTATTCAACCGTTTAGACGCCCATATCGACCGTTTAGACGAAACGCCTTGTCTGTGACCGTGACGCTCCTTTACAATGAAAACAGGCTGTTATGGATTATTGAAAACAGCTTAACATTTAAGGGGATGGTTTCATGCACGAGCGTCAGATAACCCTGATGAGGGTAATCCCGCCGACAGCCCCTGTAGACGCGTTGACACAGGCAGTGGAGGTGAAAGAAGAAACATGAAGTACCAAATCAAGGGAGAACCGATGCCCGTCGTGATCTGCCAGCTTGAGGCCGGCGAGTCGGTGATCTGTGAATCCGGCGCGATGAGCTGGATGAGCCCCAATCTGGAGATGGAGACCTCCGGCGGTGGCGCGGGCAAGGTGTTCGGACGCATGTTCTCCGGTGAAGGCATGTTCCAGAACCGCTACACGGCCCGCAAGGGGGCGGGCATGATCGCGTTTGCGTCGAAGTTTCCCGGCGACATCCGAGCCGTGGAAATCACGCGCGACTCACCGGTGATCTGCCAGAAGGGCGCTTTCCTGGCCAGCACCGAGGGTGTCGAACTGAGCGTGGCGTTCCAACAGAAGTTTTCCACAGGCCTGTTTGGCGGCGAGGGCTTTATCATGCAAAAGCTGTCAGGCAACGGAACGGCATTCATTGAGATCGACGGCTCTACCATCGAGTACAATCTTGAGCCTGGCCAGCAAATGCTGATTGATACGGGGTACCTGGCGATGATGGACGCCACGGTGAAGATGGAGATACAGAAGATCAAGGGGCTGAAAAACGTCATGCTTGGCGGCGAGGGCCTGTTCAACACCCTGGTCACCGGCCCAGGCCGCGTGGTGATTCAGACCATGCCGATCTCCGGGTTCGCGGCATTCATCGCGAGCCTGCTCCCAAGGAAGAGCTGATTGCATCTGAGCATAACATCAGGAAGGAGTTGTTACCATGAAGAAGCTGTTTGCCCTGATCCTGGCGCTGTTGCTGACCCTGTCCTGCACCTCCGCCTTCGCGCACACTGTGACCACCAGGCTGACCGTTGACCGCGAGCAGGCCAAGGCCCTGTTCTCCGGCTTTGGCATGCCCGAGGCGCAGATGGCCACGATAGACCCGATACTGTCGCTCGTTAACGCGCTGGGCGTGCGCGTGACCACCGCCGAAGACGGCGCTCAGGTCGATCTGGACCTGAACGGCGCGGATGCCCTGTCGGTGGGCTGGGCCTCGGACGACGCGGGTGTCAACCTCGTCTCGACGCTCTTTCCGAACTATTACCTGACGCTCTCCAATGAGACCATCGCCCAGATCATGACCCAGATGGCCCAGAACATGCCCGGCGCGGGCGGCGAAGGCGGCACGGGCGGCTTCGACATGGCCGCGATGCAGGCGGTCTTTGGCGGCTATTATCAGAAGTGGCTGGCGGCATGCACGGCGGCGGGCATACCCGGCGAGCCTGTCGAGGTGAAATACGAGTACAAAAACTACGTATTCGACACCATGGTGCCCGTGACCGTGGACATGGAAGCAATCACCGCAGCCACGAGCGAGCTGCTGAACGAATTGCTGGCCGATCCCGCTGCCATGGCCATGCTCCAGGGCATGGCGCAGGGCATGTCGCAGAGCAGCGGCGTACCATTCGATCCCCAGACCTTCGAGGCGGATTTCGTGGCCGGCTTCGCGGAATGGATGGCCCATTTCCCGGATGAGGTGAACGCCGAGGTCTACACCAACGCCGGCGACGAGAGCGGCGTGTTCTACATGGTTTCCGAATCCTATTACGAGGGCGTGGAAGATCCGTTCTTTACCGCCTATATGCTCTATGAGGGCGCAAAGAACATGGATATGGGCTTTGCGATGGATATAGCGGACGAAGAGACCCAGGAGACCGTGACCATGACCGCGGGCTTTGCGATGAAGGACACCGACATGAAGATGTTCTTCGACATGGGCGGCATCTACTATGGCCTGAACATGAGCTTCAACGGCGGCAACATGACCTTTGACGTGTTCTTCATGAAC
>JAZSAA010000149.1:0-3189 GCA_045601625.1 Clostridia bacterium
GCGGATTTCTTTTGATTCAAAGAATCGAGAAACGTTGAAACCTCTGCCGTTTCCCTTTAATCAAACAAATCCGTCAGGATTTGTACCGCCACTAAATACTAACCACTAGATACTAAATACTCAAATTCTGATTTATCGAGCCCAGCCCGATAAATCAGAATTTCTCCGTCCTGACACCAAGCGGGGAAGGCGAGCGTTCGCCTTCCCCGCCGTTGTGGGTTGTGTTACCGCCTTACTGCCGCAATCAGCCCAGCAGCTCGGCCACGCGCTCGTTCATCGCTTCGATGCCCTCTTCGATGGTGTTCTCGCGGGTCATGATCAGGGTGTGCTCCTCGTTGAGAATCGTGGAGATCTCGGAGGAGTGCTCGGAAGCGGGAATTTCGATACCCACGAAGGTAGGCACCAGCGCCGCCTTGCTGGCGTCGTCGGTGGGGAAGCCTTCAGCGGAGGCCATGGCCTCGGCGACGGCCTCGGACACCCACGCCGGCCGCGTGCCGGTGGAGGCGGTGGCCAGGGCGCCCTCTTCGCCGGCCAGCCAGGAGATGTACTCCCAGGCCAGATCCTTGTGCTCGGACTTGGCGTTGATCATCGCACCGGTCAGGTTGCCGAAGGAGGAACCGGCGGCGACGCCTTCCTTGTGGGGAACGGCGACGATGCCCCAGTTGAAGTTGCAGGTGCCGTCCTTGATGGCGCCGATCATGGTGGACACGAACCAGTAGCCCATGGGCAGCATGGCGATGTTCCCATTCTCGAAGGCGGCGGAGTAGTGCAGGCCGGCGGCCTTCACCTCGTCATAGGGCATGCAGGCGCCCGCGTCCTCCAGGTCCTGGTACAGCTGATAGAAGTAGGCCAGGTCGGTATAGTCGCCGTCGATCAGCGTGTTCACGCCGTCGCACACGTCCCAGTTCACCACGGCGCTCAGCCAGGTGTGGTAGTGGGTGCCGTAGTTGCCGTCGCCGGTCAGCTTCTTGGCCAGCTCAGCGTACTGCTCCCAGGTCATATCGTTGGTAGGATACTCAACGCCGGCGGCGTCGAACAGGTCCTTGTTGTAGAACAGCACCCAGAAGTCGGAACGGAAGGGCAGCGCGTACTGCTCGCCGTCCACGGCGTAGTTCGCCTCCATGCCCAGGAAGCCGCTCTTGTCGTAGCCGGAGGCCTCGATGTAGCTGTTCAGGGGCTCGGCGAAGCCGGCAGCCTGCCAGTCCAGCAGGTGGGGCAGCTCCTTGACCATGTACACGTCGCTGGCGTCGCCGCCGGACAGCATCGTGGAGGACTTGACGGGATAGTCCTGGGAGGCGACGTCGACGTACTCGACGGTCACGCCGGGATGGGCGGCCTCAAAGGCTTCCTTCTGAGCGATCAGGTAGGGGGTGGTGCCGGCGTCCCAGGTCACAACGGTCAGGGTCTGGGCCTCGTCCGCCATGGCGAAGGACGCGGTACACAGCAGCATGATCGCTGCCAGGATCAGAGCGAGCGCTTTCTTCATGGATGTTTCCTCCTTCAATCTCTCAACGGGCGGTGCCCGCAGGTTGCGTGAAAATGTAAATCATTTTCATCCTCGTCGTTCATTATAGACTCGAAGCCCTCGTTTGTCAATAGTTTCCGTAAAGAAAAAGCAGATTTTTCAGCATTTGATGAAAATACCAATGAAAACCCATTGAAAATTTCCATCCATTATGGTACAATTCATGTTGACAGAATTTAGGGAGTAGGTTTTAGGGGTTAGGTTTTAGGTGGTGGTGCAAATCCTGACGGATTTGTTTGATTCAAGAGAACAGTAGAGGTTTCAACACCTCTCAATCCTTTAATCAAACGAAATCCGCAAGGATTTCTACCTTCCCCTAACACCCAAAACCTGAAACCTGAATTCTGATTTATCCCAAATCGACATAGCCAGGAGGTGCCCCATGGAGCCGAAGACCGTCACCATCAACGACGTCGCCCGCGAGGCGGGCGTCTCCATCGCCACGGTCTCCCGGGTGCTGTCCGGGGGCAGCGCCAGCGCGGTCGCCCGGGAAAGGGTGGAAGCGGCAGCCCAGGCCCTGGGCTATCACAAGGCCCCCGTCGAGCGTCGAATGGACGCCGGCGCGGAGCGCGCCCTGGCCCTGGTGATCTCCGACCTGACCAATCCCTACTACAGCATGCTCTGCGCCGGGGCCGAGCAGGCGGCGCGGCTGGCGGGATGGCCGCTGATCGTGTGCCAGCCGGAATTCACCCCCGGGGCGGAGGCGCTCAGCCTCGCCCGGATCGACGAGCTGCCGGTCAGCGGCGCGGTGCTGGTGGGCGCGGCCGTGGAGCAGGGCAGCGTGGACGAGATCCGCCGCCGGCTGAGCCGCATCGCTTCTCGCATGCCCATCGTCACCATCGGTCCCCGGGTGGAGGGCGTCAGCTGCGTGAACATCACCTCCGACCTGTCCCTGAGCGTGCGCAAGTCGCTGGCCCACCTGGTCACACTGGGCCATCGGCGCATCTGCTTCATCGGCGGCTCGGGCGGTCTGCGCTCCCCCAGCGCCCGGCGGCGTGCTTACTATGAGGAGATGGGGCGCCTGGGCCTGCCCACCGACCGGGAGCAGCGCACCGACGCCGGCTTCACGCCCCAGGCGGGCGAGTTCTGCGTAAACCGGCTGTTCAGCGCCGCCACACCCCAGGATCGCCCCACGGCCATCATCGCCATCAACGACCTGGTGGCCCTTGGCGCGCTGCGGCAGTTGCAGCGCATGGGGCTGCGGGTGCCGGAGGACGTGGCCCTGATCGGCTGCGACAACCAGTTCTTCACCCCCTACCTCACCCCCGCCCTGACCACGGTGGACCTGCACCCCTTCGACCACGGCGCGACCGCCATCGAGGAGCTGATCGCGGCCCTGAAGGGCGGCGGCGGCGACTATTCCCAGATCCGGGAATGCAGCCTGATCGTGCGGGAGAGCTGCGGCGCGATGCTGGGGGTCCGGGCGCTGTGAAGGGATAATACAAGGGACGCACAGCAACCGCGCGGGGACGCCGAATCGGCGCCCCCGGGCGGTTGCGTTATTCTGTTTTCCCCTTATACTGAGCTCAATCTAAAAGTAAACATATGCGGAGCAGATTTTTCGTTCTGCCTAAGCAGAGCGGAGGGAGGCGATGCAGCGCATCGTTGACCGCAGCGAGGCAACGGCAGGGCGGAAAAGATGCCCGCAGATGGTTGCATTTTAG
>JAZSAA010000150.1:0-2467 GCA_045601625.1 Clostridia bacterium
GGCGCGAAGGACCACGGCCGTGGCAACCGCATCGAGGGCAAACTGGAGCCGGGCCAGAAGGTGGTGGTGGTGGAGGACCTGATCTCCACCGCCGGCAGCTGCATCGAGGTCGTGGAGGCCCTGCGCGAGGCCGGGGCCGAGGTGCTGGGCATCGTGTCCATATTCACCTACGGCATGCAGAAGGGCCTGGACCGGCTGGCTGAGGCCCACGTGAAAAACGTGAGCCTGACCAACCTGGACGCGGTGGCGAAGGTCGCCGCCGAGACCGGCTACATCCAGCCCGGGGACGTGGCGCGCCTCATGAAATTCCGGGACAACCCCTCGGACGAGAGCTGGATCGGAGGGAACGCATGAGGAGCCTGATCGACATACAGCAGCTTTCCATTGAAGAGATCGACGAGCTGATCGCCCTGGCCAACGACATCATCGCCCATCCCGACGACTACCGGGAGAAGTGCCGCTATAAAAAGCTGGCCACGCTGTTCTTCGAGCCCTCCACCCGCACGCGCCTGAGCTTCGTGGCCGCCATGTACGAGCTGGGCGGCCAGGTGCTGGGCTTCTCCGAGGCCCAGAGCAGCAGCGCCGCCAAGGGCGAGAGCGTCAGCGACACGGTGCGGGTGGTCAGCGGCTACGCCGACATCATCGCCATGCGCCACCCCAAGGAAGGCGCGCCCCTGGTGGCCTCGATGGCCGCCACGGTGCCGGTGATCAACGCCGGGGACGGCGGCCACCTGCATCCCACCCAGACGCTCACCGACCTGCTGACCATCAGCCGGGAAAAGGGGCGGCTCAACGACCTGACCATCGGCGTGTGCGGCGACTTGAAGTTTGGCCGCACGGTGCACTCCCTGATCGCCGCCATGGCCCGGTATAAGGGCATGAAGTTCGCGCTGATCTCCCCGGAGGAATTGAAGCTGCCCAGCTACATCAAGAAGGAGATCCTCCAGCAGAAGCACATCGACTATGTGCAGACCACCGACCTGGCCTCGGTGATGCCGGAGCTGGACATCCTCTACATGACCCGTGTGCAGCGGGAGCGCTTCTTCAACGAGGAGGACTACCTGCGCCTGAAGGACAGCTACATCCTCACCCCCGAAAAGCTGCTGGCCGCGAAGAGCGACCTTTCCATCCTCCACCCGCTGCCCCGGGTGAACGAGATCTCCACCGCCGTGGACACCGACCCCCGGGCCTGCTACTTCAAACAGGCCCTGTACGGCAAGTACATCCGCATGGCGCTGATCCTGAAACTGCTGGAGGTGGCATAATGCACATCGATTCCATACGCAACGGCATCGTGCTGGACCACATCAAGGCCGGCAAGAGCATGGACATCTATCGCTATCTGGGCCTGGACAGCCTGGACTGCTCCGTCGCCATCATCAAAAACGCCCCCAGCCACAAGCAGGGGCGCAAGGACATCATCAAGATCGACTCGGCCATGGAGCCGGATTTGGACATCCTGGGCTTCATCGACCCGGAGATCACAGTGAACGTGATCAAGGACGGCGAGCTGATCGAGAAGAAGCACCTGACCCTGCCCAGACAGATTCGGGACGTGCTCAAGTGCAAGAACCCCCGCTGCATCACCAGCGTGGAGCAGGAGCTGCCCCACGTCTTCAACCTCACCGACCCCCGCCGCGCCGTCTATCGCTGCGCGTACTGCGAAACGAAGGCGGAATGAGAAAGCTTCGCTCCGCTCGGGATGCCGATCCCGGGCGGAGCGAAGGCTCGTTTTGGGCAATTATGGAATTACTTCCTCGCACGCCTGCGCTGCAGCTCGGACACCACGATGGCGCAGGAGGCGTCGCCGGTGATGTTCACCACGGTGCGGCCCATGTCGAAGATGCGGTCCACGCCGGCCACCAGCGCAATGCCCTCCACCGGCAGACCCACGGACTGCAGCACCATCGCCAGCATGACCATGCCTGCGCCGGGCACGCCCGCCGTGCCGATCGAGGCCAGCGTGGCCGTCAGCACGATGGTCAGCATCTGGGGCAGGGTCAGGTTGATGCCATAGCAGGAGGCAATGAACACCGAGCACACGCCCTGGTAGATGGCGGTGCCGTCCATGTTGATCGTCGCGCCCAGGGGCAGCACGAAGGAGGCGACCTCCCGGTCCGCGCCCAGCTTTTCGGTGCATTCCAGGTTCAGCGGCAGCGTGCCCACCGACGAAGCGGAGGAAAACGCCATCATGATGGCCGGCAGCATGCCCTTGAAGAACTTGACCGGGCTCAGGTTGCCCAGCGCCCTGACGGAAAGCGAATACACCACCACCGCGTGCACGACATAGCACAGGTAGGCCACCAGCAGCACCTTGGCCAGGGAGCCCAGCACCGCGGGGCCGTTTTCGGCCACCACCGGGCACAGCAGGCAGAACACGCCGATGGGGCTGAGCTTCAGGATCATCTCCATGGCCTTCATGCAGATGTCGTTGGCCATGTCCACGGCGTAGAACTCCACGTCCTTG
>JAZSAA010000151.1:0-3196 GCA_045601625.1 Clostridia bacterium
AGTAGTGCATGGGCGCGACATAGAAGTTCATCTCGTAGATGGCCTTCGCGTTGTACTCGGTCATGTGCACGGTCATGCTGTGGTCGCCGGTGCGGATGATGCCGGCGATGTTCGCCGCGCCCGCGCCGGTCTCGACGCCCATCTCGTAGTCGGCGCCCAGGTTGGCGATGGTCAGGCCCAGGCGGGCGGAGCCGGCGGGCTCGGTGGCCTCGGCCTCCTCCACGGTGTCATAGGCGGCCACGATGGCGTCCCAGAAATCCTGGGCGGTGGCGTCCTCGGCCAGGTCGCCGAAGCCCCACTCGGCCGCGGCCTGGGCCACGGTGGCGTCGGGCGCGGCGTAGCCGTTGGCGATGCAGTAATCCACGATCTCCTGGGCGAAGGCCGCGCCGGCCTGGTTGTTGTAGAAATCCCAGAAGGCCTTGTACTGATCCTCGGTGTACAGGTTGTTGGCCACGTAGCCGTCGCCCTCGCCATCGTCGAAGATCTTGCTTCCGCGGCTCTGCATGCCGCTGCGGTACTCCTCCATGCCCTCGATGGGCTGGGCGTACAGCGTGGAGGAGCCGTCATAGGTGGGGTCGCACAGCACGTAGATGCCGAAGATCACGTCGTCGATGGTGGCAGGCACGCCGTCGGAGAACACGATGTCGTCCCGCATGGTCAGGTTGTAATCCACGGTGCCGTCGTCGTTCATCACGACATCGACGTTGCCCATGGCCTTGTATTCGTAATCGGTGCCGTTGTAGCTGACGGTCTCGCCCTCGATGCCGTGGCGGATGATGTTGCCGCCGCGGTCGCTGGCCAGCAGGCCGGTGACCACCTGGTCGACGACCTCCTGGTCATAGACCACGGTATGGAAAAAGGGGCTGAACTTCTGGCCGAAGGAAGCCGTGGAGAATACCAGGCTGCCCTCCAGGCGCGCGTCGTCCGCCGCCTCGGTGGTTTCGGTGGCTTCGGTGGCTTCCGCCGTCTCGGCCATTGCGCCCAGGCACAGCCCGCAGGCCATGACCAGCGCCAGGACCAGCGCGAGAAGTCTGTTCAGTTTGTTCATGTTCGTTCTTCCTCCTTGATGGATTTATTAAACGCATCGCTGCGAATAATTCGATGAAAACGAGGACGTAACGGCGCGGTTTATGGCGGCGCCACCGTCATTCGGCCTTTTTGCACTTCAGCCGCTTCCACTGGCGGTGACAGGCGATGGCGCAGGCAACAATCACCGCCGCGCAGGCGGCGAACACGGCGTCGCCCGGCAGCATTACCGCACCGCGCAGGGCGTTGACGCCCTCGCCGACCAGGGCTGTGCCCGACAGCAGCGCCATGAAAAACGTGCCGGCGGGGGCCCGGTTCTCCAGCCGGTCGGCGTGCCGGCGCTCGAAGGGCTCCCTCTCCCGGAACAGGCTCACGGCCGTGCCCGCGGTCAGGGCCAGCGGGATGGCCGCGAAGGCGAAGGGCAGCGCGACGTACAGCGCGCGCATGGCCGACGACAGCGGGATCAGCGCCGCGATCCACGACAGCCAGCCAATCGCGCAGCAGGCCGCCACCCGGCTCCGGGCGGCCCGCACCACCCGGGCGTCCTCCGCGTAGACCCAGGGCGCGCCGATGTATTCGTAGTCCGATCGTACCCTGCCGCGCCCGTCGATGGACTCGACGATGCGGTAGTCGCCCACATACCGATTCCTCGACATAGCGCCTCCGATTATAGTCCTGCGTTACATTATATCATATAAATTGAATAAAGTCTACAACGAAGGCGCCTCAGGAGCAGGGAATTAAAAGCAGAATTAATGGAAACGGGACCGGTTCGGCCAAATCCACGCCCCCGGAGCCCGCGTCCTGCCATCGAACGCCGTATGTCAGAATCATGAAATCTGTCCCGGCCCTCTTGACAAGAACGTCTGTTCGATATTATAATATCCACAGCAGTTGCACCTTACGAAAGCGAACGGCGCCCGATCGGGGCGGCGTGCCTGCGGCTTTCGCGGGGTGCTTTTTTGATGGGAAGGGGGTGGCGGCATGGACGCGGAGGAATCGCGGACCTACATCTGCATCGACCTGAAGAGCTATTACGCCTCGGTGGAATGCGTGGCCCGGGGGCTGGACCCGCTGAAGGCGCGGCTGCTGGTGGCGGACGAGACCCGCTCGGACAACACCATCGTGCTGGCGGTGTCGCCGGCGCTGAAGGCCGTAGGGGTGCGCAGCTGTCCCCGGCTGTTCGAGGCGAAGCAGGCCATCCGGCTGGCGGAGGCCCGGCAGCGGCGCAGGCTGCCCTACATCATCGCGCCGCCGCGGATGGCCGAGTACGAGCGGGTGTCCGCCGGCATCTACGCCATCTACCTGAAATACGTGGCCGTGGAGGACATCCACGTCTACAGCATCGACGAGGTGTTCATGGACGTGACGGCCTACCTGGGCCTGTACCGGGCGCAGGCCGGGCGGGCGGGCATGGCCCCGGCCCACTTCATGGCGCTGACCATCATACGGGACGTGCTGAAATCCACCGGTATCACCGCCACGGCGGGCATCGGGCCGAACCTGTACCTGGCGAAGGTGGGCATGGACATCGTGGCGAAGAAGGCCCCCGCCGACAGGGACGGTGTGCGCATCGCGGAGCTGGACGAGGAACAGTACAAGCGGCTGCTGTGGCCCGTCAAGCCCCTGACCGCCTTCTGGCAGATGGGCGAGGGCAAGACCCGGCGGCTGGCAAAGTACGGCATACTCACCATGGGCGACATCGCACGGGTGTCGCTGGTGGCGGAGGAATTTTTGTACCGGCTGTTCGGCATCGACGCGGAGATCCTGATCGACCACGCCTGGGGCCAGGAGAGCTGCACGATGGCCGACATCAAGGCCTACCGGCCCAAGGCCCACTCGCTGTCGGTGGGCCAGGTCCTCCCCCGCCCCTACGCCTTCGCCGAGGCGCGGCTGGTGTTCGCGGAGATGGTGGAGCAGCTTTCGATGGACCTGGTGTCGAAGTCGCTGGCCACCGGCTGCCTGTCCTTCTGGGTGGCCTTCGACCCGGTCTCGCTGGAAAAGTGCCGCTACGAAGGCCCGCTTTCCGTGGACTACTACGGGCGGCTGCACCCGAAGCACACCGGCGGCACGGTGCGGCTGCGCCCCCGCACCGCCAGCGACCGGGCGCTGCGCCAGGCGCTGCTGCCGGCCTTCGACAGCCGCGTGGACCACCGGCTGTACATCCGCC
>JAZSAA010000152.1:0-2313 GCA_045601625.1 Clostridia bacterium
AAGGATTACGAAGAGCCAATAACCCCGTAGTTTCAATTCAATCAAACAAATGCCGGAGGGATTTGCTCCACCACTAACCACTAGCCACTAACCACTAATCACTCAATTCTGATTTATCGAGCTTTGCTCGATAAATCAGAATTGAGTGATTAGTGGTTAGTGGCTAGTGGCTAGTGGTTAGTGGTGGAGCAAATCCCTCCGGGATTTGTTTGATTGAATTGAAACTACGGGGTTATTGGCTCTTCGTAATCCTTTAAATCAAAGAAATCCGCAAGGATTTCATCATTCACTAGCCACTAATTACTAACCACTAGCCACTCAAATACTGATTTGTCGCTCCGCGACAAATCAGTATTTACCGCACCACACAAGGAGAAAACAGATCCATGAACACCAAAGACGACGCCCGCCGCAAGCCCTATTCCGGCAACCGCACCCAGGGGCCGGGGCGGAGGACATATCCGAATGCCACGGGCAATGCCCCCCGGGTGGGTCGGATCGCGCAAAACGTGCCCCGCGCCCAGCGGGTGGACAGTGCTGAGACAGGGGAAACCATGCCACCGTCCCGTCCCGCAAGGGGTGGCGATTTCCATCATGGTTCCGCCTACCGCGCCCCCACCGGTCCCCGCCAGTACAAGCGCCAGATGGACGGCGCGCAGGCCCCGGAGCTGCCCGAGGACGACCACATCCTGGCCGGGCGCAACCCGATCCGGGAGGCGCTGAAGGCCGGGCGGCCGGTGGAAAAGCTGCTGGTGGCCGAGGGCGACCTCTCCGGCGGGGCCCAGGAGATCGTGCGCATGGCCAAAGCGGCCGGGGCCGTGGTGCAGCGGGTGGACCGGGCAAGGTTGGATCAGATCTACCCCGCCCACCAGGGCATGCTGGCCTACGTGGCGGCGGTGGCCTATGTGGAGCTGGAGGACATACTCGCCGCGGCGGAGGCGAAGGGCGAGGAGCCCTTCATCATACTGCTGGACGGCATCACCGATCCCCACAACCTGGGGGCCATCGTGCGCTCGGCGGAGTGCGCCGGGGCCCATGGCGTGGTGATCCCCGAGCGGCGGGCGGCGGGGCTGACCCCTGTGGTGGCCAAGGCGGCGGCAGGCGCGCTGAACTACATGCCCATCGCCAGGGTGAAGAACCTGAACCGGGTCATCGAGACGCTCCAGGAGAAGAATATATGGGTCGTTGGCACGGCCATGGACGGCGAGAACGCCTTTACCGCCGATTTCAGCGGCCCCATCGCGCTGGTGATCGGCTCGGAGGGCGAGGGCGTCGCCCGGCTGACACTGGAAAAGTGTGACCGGACGGTGGCATTGCCCATGAAGGGCCGCATCGAATCGCTGAACGCCTCGGTGGCGGCGGGCATACTGATGTATGAAATTGCCCGCGCCAGGGCAAGGTGAGCGGCAAGGGGGCGGGGAAGGCCCCGCGGCGCATGCTGATCGTGGACGGCTACAACATCATCAACGCCCGGCGCAGCGGCAGCATGGACAGCTACTCCCTGGCGGACGCGAGAGAGAAGCTGCTGAGCGACCTGATGGATTACGCAGGCTATTCCGCCCAGCAGGTGGTGCTGGTATTCGACGCCTGGATGTCCGATCGCACCGCGCGCACCGAGGAGCATCACGGCGCGGTCACCGTGGTCTACACCCAGAAGGGGGAGATCGCGGACCGCTACATCGAGCGGCTATGCGACGAACTGGCGGGGGACATCGAGCTGCACAGGCTGGAGGTGCGCGTGGCATCCTCCGACGCGCTGGAGCAGACCATCATACTGGGCCGGGGGGCCACCCGCATGTCCGCCCGGGAGCTGATGATCGAGATGGAGCACCTGCGCTCGGCGGGCATTCGCCAGGTGATCGAAAAGCCCGTCTCCCGGCGCAATCCCATCGGGGAACGCCTGTCCCCCGAGGTAAGGGAGCGCCTGGAGCAGATGCGGAAAGGATACAATGACAAGGGATGACGCATGGCTACGACACGCGATTTTGACAGCATGACAGACGAGCAGGTCGTGATCCTGGCCCAGGAGACCGACAGCCCGGCGCTGGAATACCTGCTGAACAAGTACAAGAACTTTGTGCGCACGAAGGCGCGCAGCTACTTCCTGATCGGCGCGGATCACGAGGACATCGTCCAGGAGGGCATGATCGGCCTCTACAAGGCGATCCGCGATTACAAGGCGGAGCGGCTGTCGTCGTTTCGGGCCTTTGCGGAGCTGTGCGTCACGCGGCAGATCATCACCGCCATCAAGACGGCCACCCGCCAGAAGCACATCCCCCTGAACAGCTACATCTCGCTGAACAAGCCCATCTA
>JAZSAA010000153.1:0-2943 GCA_045601625.1 Clostridia bacterium
CCTGTAGAAGTCGAGGGCGGCGTTGACGGCGTTGACCACCGCGCCGGAGGTGGTGGACGCGCCGGAGACGCTGTCGATCTCGTCATCGGCGGTGGAGCCGCCGGCCTTGTTCAGCGTGAACTTCTCCACGGCCCTGCCGGCGAACTGGCCCTTGAATTCGTCCTCGTCCACCCGCATGCCCAGGCCCGCGGTCTCGTTCAGCTCGGTAAAGGAGATGCCGTTCAGCGAGCCGTCGTCGTCGATGCCCACCGCGAGGGTGACGTTGCCGTGGTAGCCGTCGGCGGTGGTGACGCTGATGGCGTGGCCGGTCACGTTGCCTTCCGCGTCGATGGCGGTGAAGGCCTCGTTGATGGTCACGCGGCCGAAGCCCGTGCCGTAGACCTGGCCGTCCATGTCGGCGATGGCCTTGTCCAGGGCCTCGTCGGTATCAAAGTGGTCGGCGTCGGGGCAGACCACCAGGTAGGAGGCCGCCTGGGCCGCGCGCTGCTGGTCGGCGATGGTGTCCTTGGTCATGCCGTAGACGCCGCTGAGGGCCAGGCCCGCGATGGCGGCGATCACCGTCAGCACCAGCACCGGCCGGGGGACGCGCTTGTACAGCGGTATGCCGGAGGCCCGCGCCTGCTGGATGATGGAATACTTCGTGTAGGCGTAGGGCCGGGACACGATGTAGTGGTCGATCATGGGGGTGAACAGGTTGCCTGTGATCACGCAGTAGCTGAAGGAGTCGGCGGTGCCGCCGAACAGGCGGAAGACGCCGCCCAGCAGGCCGATCAGGCACCCGTAGATGGCCTGGCCCAGCTTGGTGACGGGGCTGGTGACGTAGTCGGTGGCCATGAAGAAGGCCGCCATCACCACGCCGCCGCCGCTGATGTGGGCCAGCAGGTAGGGCAGGTTGAAGCCCTGGCCGCCGAACAGGCCGATGGTCAGCGTGAACATGATCAGTACGGAGAAGCAGATTTCGCCGTGGATGAACCCGAAGGCCCACAGCGCCAGGCCGCCCGCCAGCAGCGCCAGCGCGGAATTGCCGATGACGCCGTTGGTCCAGCCCAGGAACATCCTGGTGACGTTCACCGCCTCGCCGTTCATCAGCAGCGCCACCGGGGTGGCGGAGGAGACGGCGTCGGGGGAGAAGTTGGACATCGCGCTGCCGAAGGAGATCAGCAGGAAGCAGCGTCCGGCCAGCGCGGGGTTGATGAAGTTCTTGCCCAGGCCGCCGAAGCAGCACTTGCAGATCAGTATGGCGAACATGCTGCCCAGCACCGGCAGGTGCAGCGGCACCGACGGCGACAGCGACAGGGCCAGCAGCAGGCCGGTCACGGCGGCGCTGCCGTCCTTCCAGGTGTCGGGCTTGTGGCACAGCTTGTCAAACACCAGCTCGCACAGCACGGCGGTGAACACGCTCAGCAAAACCACCAGCAGCGCGTGCACGCCGAAGTGGATCACGCCTACCAGCGTGGCCGGCAGCAGGGCCAGCAGCACCACCCGCATGATGTAGGCGGTGGTCCACCGGTCGCGGACGTGGGGGCTGGAGGAAAGATTCAGCATCGTATTCATTTTTTACCTCCCGCCTGCGCGGCCTGCGCACGCTTTTGCTCTATGATTTCGGCCTTGGTCTGCTTGAAGATCTGCATCAGGGGCCGCTTGGCCGGGCAGATGTAGGTGCAGCTGCCGCACTGGATGCACTCCAGGCCGTACAGCTTTTCGTCGTAGCGCTGGTAATCGTGGTCGATGGCGGCGTCGGCCATCAGCTGGGGCAGCAGGCCCACCGGACAGACGGTGGTGCAGCGGCCGCAGTGCAGGCAGGCCGTCATCTGAGCCTCGGCCAGCTCGCCAGGATCCTCGGCCATCAGCGTCAGGCCGTTGTTCTGCTTCTGGATGGGCACGTCCAGGCTGGAAAGGGCGATGCCCATCATCGGGCCGCCCACCAGCGCCTTCTTCAAAAGCACGCCGTCCTTGATGCCGCCCGCGGCCTGCAAAAGCTCCGCGAAGCTGGCGCCGTCGCGCACGATCCAGTTGCCGGGCTTCGCCGCGGCCTCGCCGGTCAGGGTGAACACCTGTTTATACAGCGGCTCGTTGTAAACCACGGCCCGCTGGATGGCGTACAGCGTGCCCACGTTGTCCACCACGCAGCCCACGTCGGCGGGCAGCTTGGTGATGGGGAAGTCCACCCCGGCGATCACCTGGATCAGGCTGCGCTCGCCGCCCTGGGGGTACTTGGTCTTCAGCGGCAGCACCCGTATCCGGGCCTTGCCCGCCGCGGCCTTCTGCATGGCCGCGATGGCCTCGGGCTTGTTGCGCTCGATGCCGATGACGCCCTCGGCGTTGGGAAACAGCCGCAGCACCAGCTCCAGGCCCTCGACGATGGCGTCGGCCTCGGCGCGCATCAGCTGGTCGTTGCAGGTCAGGTAGGGCTCGCACTCCGCGCCGTTGGCGATGACGTAGCGGATCAGATCCGGGTTCTTGGGCTGCAGCTTCACATGGGTGGGGAAGCCCGCGCCGCCCAGGCCCACGATGCCCGCGTTCTGGATGCGGTACAGCACGTCCCCGTTGGAGATGGAGGCCGTGTCCTGGCGCTGGGTGTAGTCCTCGGCGGGGGTGAACTGGCCGTCGTTGTCCACGACGATGCAGTCGGCCATCGAGCCCGTCAGCGTGCGCCGCTTCTCGATACCCTTCACCGTGCCGGAGCAGGAGCTGATGACATGGGCGGATACGAAGCCGTCCGCCTCGGCGATGCGATGGCCCACCAGTACGGTGTCGCCCTTCTTCACGACGGGCTTGGCCGGCTTGCCGATGTGCTGGGAGAGCGGGAAAACCATCTCGCCCGTCGGCAGGAATTCGCGCAGCGGGACGTCCCGGCTCAGCTCTTTGCGCCCTGCCGGATGGACGCCGCCGCGAAAGGTGTCTTTCACGATGCTCGACTCCCCTTTATAATATAGTAGATTT
>JAZSAA010000154.1:0-8601 GCA_045601625.1 Clostridia bacterium
AGCAGTTGCCTTCCTAAGACCGCTGGCCTCCGACTTCCAGACGGTGCCGGCCAGCGAGCTGGTCATCGGCCTCAAGTGCGGCGGCAGCGACGGCCTGTCCGGCATCACGGCGAACCCGCTGCTGGGCTCCGCCTCCGATCTGCTGGCCCGTCACGGCGGCACCACGCTGCTGACAGAAGTGCCGGAGATGTTCGGTGCAGAGACGATCCTCATGGATCGCTGCAAGGACGAGGAAACCTTTAAAAAGGCCGTGGCGCTGATCAACGACTACAAGGCGTATTTCATCCGCTATAATCAGGAAGTCTACGAGAACCCGTCCCCGGGCAACAAGGCCGGCGGCATCACCACGCTGGAGGACAAGTCCCTCGGCTGCACGCAGAAGGGCGGCACGGCGGAGGTTCGCGGCGTGCTGCTGCTGGGCCTGGGCTGCGAGAACAGCGGCATCGACCAGATCGTGCCCCACATGGGCGCCTACGACGAATCCCGGGTGCGCTTTTTGATCTCCCAGCAGGTGGAGGACGAGCAGGAGGCCGCCATGGCCCTGATCGAGGAGCTGGCGCAGAACATGGCCAAGGACGCCCGCGTGCCCTGTCCGGCGGACCAGCTGGTGGTGGGATTGAAGTGCGGCGGCTCGGACGGCCTGTCCGGCATCACGGCGAACCCGACCATCGGCGTGTTCTCCGACCTGCTGGGCGCCATGGGCGGCACCACCATACTCACCGAGGTGCCCGAGATGTTCGGCGCGGAGACCATACTGATGGACCGCTGCGCCGACGAGGCCCTTTTCGGCAAGACCGTGCACCTGATCAACGACTTCAAGGAATACTTCGAGAGCTACCACATGCCGGTCTACGAGAACCCCTCCCCCGGCAACAAGGCCGGCGGCATCACCACGCTGGAGGACAAGGCCCTGGGCTGCACCCAGAAGAGCGGCTCCGGCCCGGTGAAGGGCGTTTTGAAGTACGGCGAGAAGGTGGCCACCCCCGGCCTGAACCTGCTCTCCGCCCCCGGCAACGACCTGGTGGCCTCAACGGCGCTGGCGGTCTCCGGGGCCCAGCTGGTGCTGTTCTCCACCGGCCGCGGCACGCCCTTCGGCTGCCCGGTGCCCACGGTGAAGATCGCCAGCAACACCCCCCTGGCCGAGAAGAAGAAGAACTGGATCGACTTCGACGCCGGCCGCCTGCTCTCCGGCATGAGCCTGGACGCCCTGGGCCAGGACCTGATGGACCTCGTCCTCGCCATCGCGAACGGCCAGCACACCCGCAACGAGGAAAACGGCTTCCACGACCTCGCCATCTTCAAGCAGGGCGTGACGCTGTAAAAGCCAAAGCCCCCTCGACACCGCCCGACACCATCGGGCGGTGATGTTATTACAACTATTAGATCATTTTTACAACCGTCAGAAGCATCAGAAATATTTCATCAAAGCCCTTGACAATTGCTTCAAATGATGCTATAATACCTCTTGTCGTCAAGGCGGCAGCAATTGAATATGGTCGCATGGCTCAGTTGGTAGGACATACTGCCCAGAGTACATAACGATTTTCTCCCCGGATCGGATTCCGGATCGACCAAAAAATTTCGCGGTCTCCCTCATCTTCCTTACGGAAGAATCGGTCGACCGCTCGGCATTGAAAAATGCCACCCGGTTCTCCCGCTTCCCACTCTCGTGGGGCACTCCACCGTGGTAACGCGGTACTATAGTAATAAGGTCGCATGGCTCAGTTGGTAGAGCACATCGTTCACATCGATGGGGTCACAGGTTCGAGTCCTGTTGCGACCACCAAACCGGAGAAGCCCTGATAATCAAGGCTTCTCCTTCATTTTGTCTATGCTCGTGGGTGTGCATTTTGGTACTGCACACCCCTCTGTTTTCGTTGATGTGAACGGTTCGGATGTTAGATGTGAACGATTTGTGAGCAATCAGCGTGTGCCCTTCTGATGCGCACGGACTTTTGTAAAATCGATAAGGGATGTATTGATTTTTTGCGATTCTTCGCATATATTATTATTTTAAGAGCCCAGCACGCTTAGGTGCTCTTGTAGTACATGCGAACCACGCTGGGACTTTTTTGTTATAGCAAGTGAGAATTTCCAATCGACATATTGACATATATAAATATATATGTTATCATGATCTTGCCTCGGAGGTGAGCATTATGGGATACAGGGAAGATGTGCGAAAGATAAAGGCGTTGGCGGATGAAAACCGGCTCGCGATCATGTTGGCACTTCAGCATGGAGAAAAATGCGCTTGTGTTCTCTTGGAGGAATTGAACATCTCGCAGCCCACCCTGTCTCATCATATGAAAATCCTCTGCGACAGCGATCTTGTGGAAAGCCGTAAGGAGGGCAAGTGGATGTATTATTCCATCTCGCCGGAGGGTACGGCCTCTTTCCGCAAAATGATCTCGGGCTATGCAAGATGTGATTGCGAAGAACAATGTGACAATGGTTCCTGCTGCTGTACGTCAGAGTGACAACGATAAAGGGCAACCGGGCAATCCGTAACGGATTGCCCAAACAAAACAGCAAAAGATAGATACATGTAAATATATCAATTATGGAGAGATCAGCATGTGGGCATTTATACAGGATCAATTACTTGGGATGAGATGGCTGAACGCAATCATCGGCAGGCTGGTTGATGCGGTCGGGCTGGACAGCAGCAGCCGCATCGGCGGCAGCATACAATTCTTCGTATATGACACGATCAAGATCATGGTGCTGCTGGGTGTGTTGATCCTGGTAATTTCATATATCCAGAGCTTCTTTCCCCCGGAGCGAAGCCGCCGCATCCTTGGGCGATTTCACGGGTTCGGCGCAAATCTGGTCGGGGCGCTGCTGGGTACGGTGACGCCGTTCTGCTCCTGCTCGTCCATCCCGCTGTTCATCGGCTTCACCAGCGCGGGCTTGCCGTTGGGTGTGACGTTCTCGTTCCTGATCTCATCGCCCATGGTCGATCTCGGGTCGCTGGTGCTGCTAATGAGCATATTTGGCTGGAAGGTCGCCGTCGTCTATGTGGTGCTGGGTCTGGTCATCGCCGTGGCCGGAGGCACACTGATCGAGAAGCTGCGCATGGAGGATCAGATCGAGGCATACATCCGTAACGGCAGGACCATCGACCTGTCGCAGGAAGAACTGCGTTTCCGGGATCGGATCAAATACGCCTGGGCGCAGGTGGTGGATACGGCGAAGCGCGTGTTTCCGTATGTGCTGATCGGCGTCGGCATCGGTGCGGTGATCCACAACTGGATTCCGGAGGGATGGGTCGTTGCGGCACTGGGCGGCAGGAATCCATTTGGTGTGCTGATTGCGGCACTGGTGGGCATTCCCATGTACGCGGACATCTTTGGCGCGATCCCGGTTGCCGAGGCGCTGCTGGCAAAGGGCGCACTGCTGGGCGTGGTACTGGCATTCATGATGGGCGTGACCACGCTGTCCCTGCCCAGCATGATTATGCTGAGAAAGGCGGTCAAGCCGAAACTGCTGGGCATCTTCATCGCGGTTTGCTTCATCGGCATCGTGATTGTCGGCTACGGTTTCAATGCCATGCAGGGTCTGCTCCTGTAATGGTTGAAATAATCAATTCAATGGAGGTAGTAATCATGTTTGGAATTGGTAAGAAGAAGGAAGAGACGCAGACGGCTTCCGGATGCTGCTGCAATACTCAGGAGAATCAAGCCCAGAAAGCGGCGTGCTGCTGCGGTTCGGATGAATCAAACTCGTCCGGGAGGAAAGCTGAGAGCGGTTGCGTGGTGAAGATTCTCGGTTCCGGCTGCAAGAACTGCCATGCGCTGTATGAGAATACCAAAGCTGCCGTGGCCGCGATAGGCAGGGAGGATTCCATCGCCATCGAGTATGTCACCGACATGCCCACCATCATGGGGTACGGTGTTATGAGCATGCCCGCGTTGGTATACTGTGAGAAGGTGATTTCGATGGGCAAGGTGTTGAAACCCGCAGAGGTGCAGAAGCTACTGGAAGCATCCGGCTGTTGAGTTCAACAGAGAGATTTAGCCTATAATGCCATTCAGAACGCAAATTTTGGCCGCTGGCAATCAAAAAACCTGCGGGGCTTTCCTTCCCCACAGGCGATTCAATTTCTGGCTCAGGCGCTCTTTCCGAGGAACTGGTCAAGCGAAATCCTGAACTTGATATGGATTTTTCGGTTGGCCCGAACCTCGACCTTTTCGATGATTCGGGCGATGATCATGTGGCGGGTCTCGATGTTGGCCTTGTCGTAGCAATCTGCCCAGGAAAGCATCTCGTCGATCTGGGCCTGCGTCTCCTTCTGGCTCATCTGCTCCTGCTCCAGCCGGGCACGGGCTTCCTCGATGGTTTGAGCGGCGGCGTCACGCTTGGCGCGGTGCTTGATGATCATGGTGTTGATGACGCTCAAGTCCAGCGCACTCTCCCCGGTCAGTGCCTTGACCGCTTCCTCTTCCAGTGCCGTCACCTGCTTCTGAGCGTTTTCATATTCCTTCTCCGCCTGCTTCAGGGCAACCTTGTACATCTCGGTGTTCCTGGCGCTGGCCATCTGGAGCAGCTCCTCTCTGGGCTTGGACGCCAGCTTGCTGAGGAAGCTCTTCACCTGGATTTCGACCGCGTCATTGATGGGCTGCATGTCGTAGGTGCTCTGCCCGGCGCAGGTATGCCGCGATGAAATTTTCCGGTAGCAGCGGTACAAATCGCGCTCATACACGCGAATCGTCCCGTCTGCCAGCTTGCGCTTTGTGGTGTTGTGGGTATAGCACATCCGGTTGCCGCACTCCCCGCAATACAATATCCCGGTGAGCAGCCCCCTGGCGTCTGTGCGGAGAGGCACCACGAGGTCATCGCCGCAGGTCTTCGACGCACGTGCCTTGACGGTCTGCAGGCAGCGTTCGTAGGTGGCGTCATCAATGAGCCGAAGGTGTTCAAAAGGCTCGGAGCGTTCATCGCCGAACTTCAGGACACCGATGTAGACCGGGTTGTCGATCAGCGCCCGGATGCTGGTGCCGCGCCACAGCGTCGTTCCGCGCTTGGTTTTGATGCCCCGGTCGTTCAGGTACTGGGCGACCCTGTTGGTGCCGTAGCCCTCTTCGGTCAGGAGATGGAAAATCTCCCTGACGACCTTCCCTTCCTCCTCGTCGATCATCAGATCTCGGAGGGGCTTGTTCTTTTTATTGGTGCGGCCCTGGAATTCCAGCCGATAGCCATAAGGCACCAGACCGCCGCGCCACTGGCCTTCCTGGATCATCTGAGAGTGCTTGGTGCGGACGCGGATGGCGGTCTTTTCGCTCTCGCCGGAAGCCTGCCAGAACCGGATGTAGTTCAGCAGCTTGTCCACATGGGTGTCGAAGCGCTGCTCTCCTTCGCGGGTGCTCCATACCTCGATTCCCTGCTGTACAAACCACTGCACCACAAAGGGCGTTTCGTCGTCGCGCCTGCCCAGACGGTCAAACATGAAAACGAGCAGCACGTCAAACTGGTGCGTAATGGCCCGCTTCTTGATCTCCACGATGGCATCGCGGGCATTGGTGCTGACCTTGTAGCCGGAGACGCCCTTTTCGGAAATCTCATCGACGATTTCCCAGTCCGGGTGTGTCGCTGCGTACTCGCGGCAGGCCAGCTTCTGCATGGGGATGTCGTCATGATCCACCTGCCCGATGGTCGAAACGCGGTAGAGGCATATTACTCGCTTCATGGGGTTCACCTCCCATAGTTTGCATTCATCAGCATGCTCAGCACGTCTGCGACGGCGTTCTCATCCTGCGCATCAGCGTAGGAAACGGAAACGTCCCAGAAGGGCTGAGCCCCAGAAAGCCCCGTGTTTTCAGGACTTCCCGGCCTGACGGTAGTAGTACTATTACCTCTGATCGTGCCGGAAGGCAAGTCGATGTCGGGCGATTCTCCGGATAAAGTTTTGATCGTTTCCACAGCTGAATAACGCGTCCCAGCAAGATCATTTCTGCGGCAAAATGCTTTTACTGTATTGATCGACAGGGAAAGCTCCTTGGCTATGGACGCATAGCCGACGTTCTGCTGGCGCAGTTGGGCAATGCAAAATCTCTGCTCCTGTGTCATGATGAAATCCTCCAATCCGAGGACTCCATGGATGTCCTCACTCTCCAATAGAAGGATGAGGGCGGTTTGGACGATGATCGCACAAAAAAAGGGGGGCTCTGCCCAAAAGCAAAGCCCTTCATGTGGTTATTCGAGTTTCCCGTACTTCCCGGACACCCAGACGTTCTGGTTTTTGTGCTGCACCAGCAGCCAGCCTCCGTCAGAGACCTGTCCGCCGTAAGGCAGTGTGTCTCCTCTGTGGGCTACACCCAGGATCTTCCCGTCGGTATTCGGCGCAGTGCGGATGTAGCAGTTGCCGCCGACGATGGTGACGTTGATCGGGCAGCTGTCGCCGTCGCAGCCAGCGTCGCTCAGGGCCTCCACCGCCTTCTCCAGCGCCACCAAGGTGGACGGGCCGCACTCGCCGTCCACATCCAGTTTGGCATCGCTCTGGAAAGCCCGGAGCGCCAGCTCGGTGCAATCGCCGAAGTCGCCGTCGCAGCCCCAGGAGCCCAGGTCGTAGCCCAGCTTCAGCAGCATTTCCTGCATCAACTTCACATCCTGCCCTTCGCAGCCATACCTGAGAGTGCGGTCGCCCAGCGCATATTCCACAGGATGGATAGCCCCTTCATACTTCGGGCCGTTGCTGAGCACGACCACAGTGTGTCCGCTGGTCTTGGTGACCAGGATGTCGCCCCGGCCCAGATAGGTGGACTGGCTCTGGTACTTGCTGCCGGTGAGCTCAGTGAACGCGCCGGTCTTGTTCAGGTTGGACGGCATGTTACCCGTGCGGAAGCCCTCGGGCAGGCCGGTGATGCCCGCGAAGGCGATGCACACGCGAACCAGCGCCGAGCAGTCCGTCTCGCAGGCGGTTGTCACCTTCGCCGTGTCAAAGCCCAGGGGCTCCGCCACTTTGTACAGCGTGTTCCTCTGGTACTGGTCATAGCCGATCTTGCTGTTCTTGCAGGCGCGTTCCATACACTGGGCAATCTTCTCCGCCACAGAGGGATTCTTTGCCCGGAACACGCGCCAGCCCTTGGAATGGAGATACCAGTTCTGGGTGGAGACCTCCTTGCCGGTCTGTTCGCCCGCCTGGCCGCCGTGGGCCTTGCCGTTCTCGTCGATTCTCGCGCTTCCAATCTTCACAGCCATTTTCTTATCCTCCAATCATAATAATGGGGCGGCGGTCATTCGCCGTCGCCCTGGTCGGTCGTGTCAGCCTTGTCCTTGTCATCCCTGCCGTGCAACTGGGCCAGCGCCTCCCGGAGCTTGTCCGGGATGGGGAGCCCGATGTGGGCAGCGTTCTCGAACAGGGAGAGCGCCTCGTTGCTCATGTAGAAGCAGATCACCGCTCCCCTGAGTGCGCTGCCGGTGCCCACCACATGGAGATCGACGATGTTGGCCACGCCCACCAGCATCAGGATGAGCACCTTCTTGCAGATGCCCCTGAAGCCGATGGCAGAAGACAGCTTCTTGTCGATCACCGCACACATGATGCCGCTGATGTAGTCCAGGCTCATCAGCACGATGAGCGCAATCAGCATGCCGTCCATCCCTCCCACAAAGTAGCCAATCCAACCGCCGATGGCGGTGATGGCGATCTGAACCTTCGTCCAGATCAGGTCGATGTTGAAATCCCTCATAAACCTTCCCTCCATTCTGTGTCGTGAAATGAAAAAACGGCGTCACCGCCGTCATTTCCCGTGATTAATTCCATCCGCCGTCGTTCAGCTTGATTTGTGCCGGTTGCCATACGCCGTTGTGGTAGACATACGGGACTGCCGTCTCCCACGCGCCGTTCGTGAAGATCCGGGCCTTGCTGGTATCATAGATTAGCGTGATGTACGGGCGCTGCGAGCTGTAACTGGAGTCAGGATTATAGCCACGGAAGTTGGAGTTGGACGAGCTGCCGCCCGTTCCATAGCCCCACAGGTAGAATTTCCCTGTCTGCCCGTCCCGGCAATACGCCTGCACGATGCTGGTGATGTCGATGGTTTTCGAGCCGGTCTTGGTGCCCATGGATACACCGGTGATGCTGGCCAGCAGGGCCTTTCGATTCGCATACGCGGTCTGGTAGCTGTACCCTATGGTCAGCGTGGCGGAGTTCGCCGTGCTGATGTATACCCGCAGGATGGCAGACTTTATGGATATTGTGCTCTTATCCAATCCAGGCGCATTGAAGTCCATGCGGAAGGCGCGGTTGGAGGAATAATAAAAGTGGTTCGCGGCACTGGCGCTGGAACCACTTGAACTGAAGTAATTGCCTCCAGACGGTCGCCAGGTGTAGGTCGTTGACATCTTCCTTCACCTCCGCCCGTCAGTCCACCACAAAGTACAGTTGCCCTTCCACGGGATTAGAGGGCATGCTGCTCTCCGGGCCGTAGGTCTTGCTACCGGACAGCACGATGGGAAACGCGCACTCGAACAGCGGGTTCCCCTGGGCCGCCGCCGAGAACTTGCCGATGGCCACGCCGCCGGTACTCAGCCCGGCCAGGTGCAGGTTGGCTAAGGCACGATCTACCACGCACATGGCGCTTGCGGCCTCGATGCCAT
>JAZSAA010000155.1:0-4281 GCA_045601625.1 Clostridia bacterium
TGGTGCGGAAACCCACGATGGCGTGGACCTCGCAGCCGTTGGCGTGGAGCGCCTGGGCCACGGGCAACGCGATGGCGCAGCCGACGCCGCCGCCCACCACGGCCACCTTCTTGAAGCCCTCGACCTCGCTGGCCTTGCCCAGCGGGCCCACGAAGTCGGGCAGGTAATCGCCCTCGTTCAGGGTGTTCAGCTCCATGGTGGCGCCGCCGACGATCTGGAAGATGATGTCCACGGTGCCGACTTCGCGGTCGTAGCCCGCGATGGTCAGCGGGATGCGCTCGCCGTCATCGCTGGCGCGGAGGATGATGAACTGTCCCGCCTGCGCCTTGCGGGCGATCAGCGGCGCCTCGACGACCATCTTGGTGACGGTCGGGTTCAGAGGCTGCTTCTTGACGATTTTGAACATGCTTTCCCTCTTCTCTGAGTGATGTCCGGCGCGCCCGCTCAAAGCGCGCCGACGCACCGCCTTCCCCGCAGCCGGCGAACAGCGGTGTTATTCATGGCTATCATAGCATAATGCTTCTGAAAAATCAATTAAGAAGTAGAAAAAAGTGGGGCAGGAAGGGCCTGTTGACGTTGGCGAATCCAGCGCCCGCCGGCATGACGAAGCGCCGCCGTGGTTTGCCCGGAACGCGCAGCGGCGGCGCCGCGATCTGTATCCATGTATGGATAGAATGCCATGGCGGCGCGGGCGCCGCCGATACACCGGGATTTCATGCGCGCTATGCCCACGTTACAGGATGGCCTGTATTGAGGCAAAAAAAGTCCTTCGCCCTGCTCAGGATGTCGCACATGCGTGCCGCTGACATCCTGAACACGGCGAAGGAGCTTGCCTTCTCATCTCTTTTTC
Source organism: Clostridia bacterium (assembly GCA_045601625.1). Taxonomy (GTDB): domain Bacteria; phylum Bacillota; class Clostridia; order Christensenellales; family Aristaeellaceae; genus UBA2862. The sequence goes on from JAZSAA010000155.1 coordinate 851, forward strand.
TTCTTGTCCTTCAGCTTGTCCCCGTACTTCGAGAACAGGAAGCTCTGGAACTCGACCCCGGCCACGCCGTCGGCGCTGCCGTAGCCCATCTTCAGCTGGGCGTCCACCACGGCCTGGCGGGTGGCGTCGTTGAAGGTGCCGATGCTGTCCTTCACGTCCTCCCTGTCCAGGAAGCCCAGCTGCCACAGCCTGCGCTGGAGGCTCGTGACCGCGTCGCCGGTGTTGCCCCATTGCAGGGATGTGTAGGTGTCGCCGGTGGCCTGGAAGCGCACGGAGGTGTCCGGGGCGGCGTTGCTGTAGATGTAGCGCTGCAGCGACGCCGAAGCCTCGCCGGTGGGCTCCACGCCGATGGCGTTCTGGAACGCGACGACCGCGTCGCGGGTCTCCTCGTCGTAGAGGGTGCTGGGCATCTCCAGGTAGCCCAGCTCCACCAGCCGGTTTTGAAGGGCCATGACGGCGCTGCCCGTGGAGCCCGGCGTCAGGTTGAAGAACAGCGTGTCGGTGTCGGCCGCCGGGGCCTCCGTCGCCTCGGGTTCCTCCTCCGGGGCGTCGGCCTCGGCAAACGCCTGCGCCTGGACCTCCTCGGCCACCTCGTCGCCGGCCTGGATGCCGAAGCCCTGGGCGAGCATCTGGGTCTGGTCGTAGGTGAGGGCCTGGGCGCTGAACAGCACCGATTGCAGCCACGCGGTGGCCAGACCGTCCTGCTCCAGACCGTTGCACTGCTGGTAGAAGCTGACGGCGCTGATGGTGGCGGGACCGTACTTGCCGTTGGGCGTGCCGTCGGCGTAGCCCAGCTCCACCAGCCTGCGCTGCAGGGCCAGCACGGCGTGGCCGTTGTCGCCGGGGGTCAGGTCCACGTAGTCGGCCACGGCCACGCTGCCGCCCTGGGCGGGAGCGCCGCTGGAGAGCAGGAAGTCCTGCATGTCCAGGGTCAGCATGCCGTTGGGGGTGCGCCCGACGGCGGAGAGGAAGCGGTTCACGCCCTCCTGGGTGGCCTGGTCGAACACGCCGGTATCGCTGCCCTCGGGCATGTAGCCCAGGGCGATCAGGCGCTGCTGGATCTGTATGACCCGCGTGCCGGAATTGCCCAGGGCGATTGCGGTGGATTCGTCGATCTCGCCGCTGTCCTCGGGGATGGCGACGCCGGCATCCAGCGGCACCTCTCCCGGCGGGGGCGTGACCGGCAGCTGCACGTCGGGGGAGTAGCGCTTGGCCTTGTCGGAGTACAGCTCCTGCTGCATGGCGACGCTGGCCGTGTCGCTGGAGGGCAGGCCGTAGGTGGCGTAGAACAGGCGCACGCATTCCGCGGTCTGATCGTCGAACACGCCGGTCAGGTCGGTTATGGGGTAATCCAGGTTTTTCAGACGCTGCTGCAGCGCGTAGACCGAGCTGCCCACGGTGCCGGGGCGCAGTATCGAATACTGGGAGAGCACGGCGTTGTTGTAGGCGTCCGTGCCGAAGACCGGGGCGGTGGAGGCGAACAGGCGAAGCTGGAGCTTCGGTGTGGCGACGCCGGTCTGCATCGTGCCGAAGGTCTGCTCAAAGCGCTTCACGGCGGCCTCGGTGTCGCTGTCGTACAGGCCGGACACGTCGCCGTTGAAGTAGCCCAGGTCCTTCAGCCGCATTTGCAGCGCCTGCACCGCGATGCCGGTGTTGCCCAGGCTCAGGCTGCGGTACTCGGTCTGCTGTTCCTGGGCCCGCAGGGACTGGAAGTCGCCCTCGATGACCGAGGTGTCGTTCAGCGTGACGTTGCCGTCGGCGTCGATGACGATGGCCTGGGGTGCGCTCATGTTCTCGGGCAGCGGCGTGGCTGTGGCGTAGGGCATGTTGATTTCCACGGAGGTGTTGGCCTGCGTGTCCAGCAGGGTCTCGTCGATCGAACCACAGCCGCAAAGCAGCAGGCTGACGCCTGCCGCCAAGATGGCCAATGCTCCGATCCTATAGTTTCCCATGCCGTGCCTCCGGTTTTTTGTATTCATCGTATTGGACGCAGACGGACGCCATTTTGTGCCATCCGCGGAAAAAAAGTCATATTGCAACAAATGCATTATAGCGCATGCGCCCTCAAATTACAATGCGCGGAACACTAATTTTGCGTGGATTTCCAATGAACACCCCGTTTGCGGTAGATACATACGTCGCCCTCGGAGAACACGGTGTCGCAGTTTTCAGCGAACCAGGCCTCATCCACGTCGAAGTCGGCGCGCTCGTAGCTGGAGATGTACACGCACTCCACGCCGTAGCCGTCCAGCAGGTCCAGGCTGTCCCCCGGCCACTGGAGCATGGCCGCCTCGTCCTGCTGTTGCACGGAATAGTCGATGCCGTGGAAGTACAGGTAGCTGCCGGTGCCGCAGACGATGTGCCGGCCCGCCAGCGCGGCCACGGGGTTGTTGTGCTCCTCGCCCGTCAGTATGACGGCGTCGCGGGGGGTGTTCTCCTCGATCCAGGCGGCGGCCCGGACGTTTTCGGCGGAGAAGAGCTGATAGTCGGACACGATCTCCCGGCCGATGGTCAGCGCGCCGGAGAGGGTCGAGGCCAGCAGGAACACCGTCGCCAGCAGCCCCCGCCCCGGCAGGCCCTTCAGCCGGTTCCACAGCGCCACCAGGTAGAGCCCCACCGCGGGCAGCATGGCCATGTAGGCCACGTAGAACAGCTTGTTATTGTCGTACTCGTTGGGCTGGAACTGGATCAGCTCCGCCACGACGTACACGCACAGCGCGCCCAGGCCCAGCATCCGGGTCAGGTCGCCCCTCAGCATCGGCCCGGCGTCGCCCTTCGGCCGGCGCTTGCCGGTCAGCGCCGCGGGGACCATCATCAGCCAGATCAGGCCTACGTTCTTGATCCAGAACCAGCAGTAGCCGTCGATCAGCCGGCCGTCGCCCCGGTTGTTGACCCAGTTGAAGCGCAGGCGCATCGAGCCGCCGTGGACCGTCTGGGGCACCGACCAGGTGAGCAGCTGGGGCAGGGCGAGGACCAGCGCCACGATGCCGTAAAGCGCGAAGTGGAAAAACACCTGCCTGCGCCGGGACCCGGCGTGGATCACGGCGTAGAGCATCGCCCCCGCGCTGACCAGCCCCAGGGCCAGGAAGGAATGGGTGTGGATCATCGGCAGGGCCCCCGCCCAGACGCCCAGCAGCGCAAAGGCGGGCATGTCGTCGTCCCGGGCCGCGGTCAAAAGCAGCCACAACGCCGGCAGCAGCGCCATCCATCCGGTCAGCAGCGTGCGCTGGGGGATCATCATGTCGCAGATCACGTTGACCCAGCGCAGGTTCAGCGCGGGCTGGTTGGTGGGGGTCAGGTAGAAGCCGGTAAATATGTCGCGGAAGGCCGTCGCATCCTTCGCCAAGCCGTCCAGCGCGTACAGGAAGCCCAGCCCGCCGTTTACGAACATCAGCGCCGTGGCGATGACGGTGGCGGCGCGGCTGCGGGTC
>JAZSAA010000156.1:0-9471 GCA_045601625.1 Clostridia bacterium
CATGCAGAACACCGCGCCGCCCAGGAACACCGCCGGAATGACGATCAGCGGCTTCGACGTGTTCAGCGCCCGCTTCACCAGGTGGGGCACCGCGATGCCCACGAACGAGATCGGCCCGGCGAAGGCCGTCACCGTGGCGGAGAGCAGGCTGGACACCACGATCAGCGCCACCCGGAACGCCTTGATGTTCACACCCATGCTCTGGGCGTAGGCCTCGCCCAGCTGGTAGGCGCCGATGGGCTTGGCCATCGTGAAGGTCACCGCCGCCGTGACGCCCACCACCACAGCCGCCACGGCCACGTTGTCCCAGCCCATGCCAGAAAAGCTGCCCAGGCTCCAGCCCCGCAGGTTCACGATGTCGGCATCCTCGGCGAAGGTGACCACGAAGTCCGTCACCGCCGAGCAGATGTAGCCGATCATGATGCCCGCCACCAGTAGTATCGCCATGTGCTTCAACTTGCGCGACAGCAGCAATATGAAGCCAACCGACATCAGCGACCCGGCAAAGGCTGCGATAATCAGCGCCCAGGAGGAGACACGGCTGAAGAAGTGCAGCGCGTAGATCATCGTCAGCGCCACCACCATTTTCGCGCCTGACGAGATGCCCAGCACAAAGGGGCCGGCGATGGGATTGCCGAAGAAGGTTTGCAGCAAAAAGCCCGACAGCGACAGCCCGCCGCCCAGCAGCGCCGCCATCAGGATGCGGGGCAGGCGGATCTTCCAGATGATGCTGTACTGGGCGGAGTCCTTCGCCCGGCCCTGCAGTATGCGGAAGATCTCCCCCACCGGTATGGCCACGCTGCCGGTGTTGACGTTCAGCACGGTGATCACCACCAGCGCCGCCACCAGTAGCAGGAACACCAGCTGGTAGCGCGCCCGGCGGCGCAGGTTCTCGCTGAGGAAGGCGCTGCGCGCCTCCTGATCGGTCTGGTTTGGCATAATACCCTCCAACTTGTCCGTGTGATGCAGCGGCGGTGTTTGCGCCGCCGCAATGGCGGCCTGGAGGCCGCCGGCACATCGCTGAAATCGCACGCAATGCACAAAACATGCCCGCCTCCGTGAAGAGGCGGGCATGGCAAAGCCAGCCGACGCGTCGCCGGGGAGCCAAGCCGCCTTCATCGGAAGCGCTTGTCTTGCGCGACAGCAGGTTTCCTGGCTCGCGGATCACAGCCTGGCCGCGCCTTCTCACACCGATGCAATCGCAAAAAACCGACAAGATCCTTCGACTCCGCCCAGGATGACAAGGCCATCGCTGTCATACCGAGCGCAGCGAAGCATCCGATGAAATAGCATCAGGCGCAATGGCAAATGCGGCTCGCTCCCCGCTCACAGTGACCGGATCGCCCGGGATTTCCACCCGGTTCCCTATTATCCCCGCACGGGCGGGGCACTGTTGCGTCATTATCATTATATCGGTCTGGTATCCATTTGTCAACGCCGGGGAAAGAGATCGTTGTTTGGTCAAACGAACGTAGGGGCGGCGTTGCGGCGCCCGCCCGAGTACGATTAAGCCGTACCCGGCGGGCGGCGCATCGCCGCCCCTACAGTTTGAGATCCTCAGTTTATTAAAACAACTGCATATAGCATGTCTCAGCGATCGCGCTTCTTCGACAGGATGTCGAACACCACGGCCGCCAGCAGCACGAAGCCCTTGACCACGCGCTGGTAGTTCGCGTCCAGGTTGATCTGGAACATGCCCAGGTTGATGACGCCGATCAGCGTCGCGCCGATCACCATGCCCAGCACGGTGCCCGCGCCGCCGCTGGCGGAGACGCCGCCCACCACGCAGGCGGAGATGGCGTCCATCTCGAAGTTCTTGCCGGCGTCGGCATTGGCCGCGGTGAAGCGGGAAATGACCGTCATGGCAGAAATCGAGGTCAGGATGGCCATGTTCAGGTAGGCTAGGAACATGATCCGCCGGGTGTTCACGCCGGACAGGCGGGCCGCCTCGATGTTGCCGCCCACCACGTAGAAGTGGCGTCCGATGGTGGTCTTGCTGGTGATAAAGGCGTACAGCAGTACGACCGCCGCCACCCATACAAGCACCGTGGGGATGCCGCCGGCCATCGCCAGCTTGTACATGACCAGCAGGATCACCAGCGCGCCAAGGATGCTCTTGGCGGCGTCCATCTCCAGGGCGTCCACCTCGTAGCCCTTGCGCAGCCGGGTCGCGCGGTTCTTGAACACCAGCAGCACCACCAGCGCCGCGGCCACGGCGCCTACGATCATGCACGGCATGTTCAGCTGGCCCTCGGGCGTCTTGAACAGCGTTCCGGAGAAGATTCTCAGGAAATCGGGGCTGTCCTTAAAGGAAATGGAGTTCGTGGAGGAGACGCCCAGTATGGACGTGCCCAGGCCGCGGAAGGCCAGGTAGCCGGCCAGGGTCGCGATCCACGGCGGCACCATTACATACGCGATCAGCGCGCCGAGGCCGCAGCCATAGATGATGCCGATGGCCAGCATGGCCACCAGGGACAGGGCGGTTCCCCACTTCCAGATTACCATCATCATGCCGCCCAGCGCGCCAAGCAGGCAGACGAAGGCGCCGCAGGAAAGGTCGATGTTGCCGCCGGTCAGCATGCACATCAGCATGCCGCAGCCGAGGATATACACGTAGGCGTTCTGGTTGATCAGAGACGCGAAGCTGGTCGGTTTGAACATCCGGCCCTTTGTCATGATCGTGAAGAAGATGTACACCAGCACCAGGATAATGAGCATGGCATTCTTTTTCAACGTGACAATCGGATTCGAGCGCCTGATATTGGATTGATTCGTTGCTTTATTCTCCATGGTTTGCCATCCTCCTTTCCTATCGCTTCTGCCGCTTGGACATGACGTCAAAGATGACCGCCGCCAGCAGGACCAGGCCCTTGACCACGCGCTGCAGGTTGGAATCGACGCCCACCATGTTCATGCCCTGGTTGATGACGCCCATCAGCACAGCGCCGATGATCATGCCGGACACCTTGCCGATGCCGCCGTAGGCCGAAGCGCCGCCGATGAAGCAGGACGCGATGGCGTCCATCTCGTAGCCTTCGCCGTAGGTCGGGTCGATGCCCTTGGCGCGGGCCGCCGTCAGGATGCCGGCCAGGCCGGCCATCAGGCCGATGCTGGCATAGGCGAACCAATAGACGTTGCGGGTATTCACGCCGGAGAGCGCCGTGGCCTTCTCGTTGCCGCCCACCGCGTACAGATGGCGGCCCATGGCGGTCTTGGTGGTGATGTACTGGTAGATGCCCAGCACCAGGGCGATCCAGATCAGCACGGTGGGAAGGCCCCTGAAGCTGGCCATCTGCCAGGTGACGAACAGGACCACCGCGGAGATCGCGGCCGTCGTGAGAACCTGCCCGAGTATGGACTGCTGGAGGTTCAGCTTCTTCTGGATATGAATCCTCCGAACGGTCATCAGGATATAGATCACGATCGCGATGACGCCGATGGCCAGGCAGGTCAGGTTGGGCTTGCCCTCCGTGCCCATCCACTGGCGGATGTAATCAGGGATATAGCAATCCCTGCCGCCGCCGAACAGGAACAGGAACTGTTCGTTGCTGATGTCGACGCGGTAGCCCTGCAGCACCACGTTGGACAGGCCGCGGAAGGCGTACATGCCCGACAGCGTGGCAATGAAGGCGGGCACGTGGACCTTGGCGATCCAGAAGCCCTGGAACACGCCGATGACCAGGCCGATGGCCAGCATAGCCAGCACTGCCAGCCACATGTTCATACCCCTGGCCATCATCACGCAGCCGATGGACGCCGCGAAGCAGACCACCGAGCCGACGGACAGGTCGATGTTGCCGCCGGTCAGTATGCAGCAGAGCATGCCGGCCGCCAGCACGAAAACATAGCCGTTCTGGGAGATCAGGTTGTTGATGCTGCCCGGCTTCAGCGAGCCGCCGCCTGTGGCGATGGCGAAGAACACGACCACAACCACCAGCGCGATCACCATGGTATACTTCTGGAAAAAAGCGCCAACGCTCATTTTGCGTTCACTCATCGTCATGCACCCCTTCCCGACTGGAGGATCAGCGCCATGATATTCTCCTGGGTGGCGTCCTCCGCCTTCATTTCGCCGACCATCTTGCCCTCGTTCATGATGTAGATGCGGTCGCTCATGCCCAGCACCTCCGGCAGCTCCGAGGAGATCATGACCACGGACTTGCCGGCCGCGGCCAGGTCATTGATGATACAGTAGATCTCATACTTCGCGCCCACGTCGATGCCGCGGGTGGGTTCGTCCAGCAGCATGATATCCGGCTCGGCGAACATCCACTTGGCCAGCAGCACCTTCTGCTGGTTGCCGCCGGAAAGGTTGCCCACCAGCTGCTCCACCGTGGGCGTCTTGGTCTTGAGCTTGTCACGGTATTCCTCGGCCACCGCGTATTCCCTGTCCTGGTCGATCACGCCCATGCTGGCCAGGCTGGACAGGTTGGCCAGTGAGGTGTTCACCTTGATGGACTGGGAGAGGATCAGGCCGTTGCCCTTGCGGTCCTCGGTGACGTAGGCGATCTTGTGCTTGATGGCGTCGGTGACGCTCTTCTTCATCTTCACCGGCTTGCCGTCGATCTTCAGCTCGCCGGAGAAGTTCACGCCGTAGCTCTGGCCGAAGATGGACATGGCCAGCTCGGTGCGACCCGCGCCCATAAGGCCGTAGATGCCCACGACCTCGCCCTTGCGCACGTACATGGACACGTCGTCCACCACCTTGCGCTCGGGGTACAGCGGATGGTGCACCGTCCAGTGGTCCACCTCCATCATGACGTCGCCGATCTTCACGTCGTGCCTCGGCGGGAAGCGGTTGGTCATCTCGCGGCCGACCATGCCCTTGATGATGCGCTCCTCGCTGACCGGTTCGGGGCCGTGGTTGTCGATGGTCTCGATGGTGGTGCCGTCGCGGATGACGGTGATCTTGTCCGCCACGTAGGCCACCTCGTTGAGCTTGTGGGTGATGATGATCATCGTCATGCCCTGCTTCTTGAAGCCCAGCATCAAATCCAGCAGCGCACGGGAATCCTCCTCGTTCAGGGAGGAGGTGGGCTCGTCCAGGATCAGCAGCTTGGCCTGCTTGGCCAGGGCCTTGGCGATTTCCACCAGCTGCTGCTTGCCGGTGCCGATGGTCTTGACCTGCACCTTGCTGCTCTCCTGCAGGCCCACCATCTTCAGGTACTTGTCGGCCTCGGCGTAGGTGGTGTTCCAGTCGATGGCGAAGCTGCGCCCGCGCTCGTTGCCCAGGTACATGTTCTCGCCGATGGTCATTTCGGGCACCAGCGCCAGCTCCTGGTGGATGATGACGATGCCCAGCTTTTCCGAGTCCTTGATGTTTGAGAACTTGCAGACCTGTCCGTTGTAGACGATGTCACCCTCGTAGGTGCCGTGGGGATAGATGCCGCTGAGCACGTTCATCAGCGTGGACTTGCCCGCGCCGTTCTCCCCCACCAGGGCGTGAATCTCGCCCTCCTCCACCTGGAGGTTGACATTGTCCAGGGCCTTCACGCCGGGGAAGGTCTTGGTGATGTTCTTCATTTCCAGCAGTATCTTTGCCATTGCTCTCCTCCTGCTTTCCAGTCAAATGGGAAAACCCAAAGCTGCCGCAGATCAATTCCGACACAGTCCCGCCGCGGTTTTGCGCCGCCGGCATGCGATATGCCGCCTCTGTGTACAGATCCTTCGCTTCGCTCAGGACGACAACGCCGTCAAGCCGTCATCCCAGCGAAGCGAAGGATCTGTACGCAACGCTGCTGAATGACCCTCGTTCAGCGAGCAGACCTGCATTCCATGGCGCCTTTTTTCGGCGGAACCCGGAATATGCCCAAATGATGCAGGCGGGAGAGCCCCGCCTGCATCACAATGAGCATCCGCCCGGATTACTTCAGATCGTCCTCGGTGTAGTAGCCGGAGTCGATCAGGATCTCCTTGTAGTTGTTGGCGTCCGCGAACACGGGATCGCACAGGAAGGAGGGAACAACCTTCACGTTGTTGTCGTAGGTCTCGGTGTCGTTCACGTCAACCTCTTCGCCAGCCAGGATCTGGCCGACCATCTTCACAACCTGAGCCGCCAGGGTGCGGGTGTCCTTGAACACGGACATGCTCTGCTTGCCGGCGATCATGTTCTTGGTGTTGGCAACGTCGCAGTCCTGGCCGGTGATGATGGGCCAGTTCTCGCCGCCGTAGTTGGCCTCCAGAGCGTTGGTCACGCCCAGGGCGGTGGAGTCGTTGGAGCAGAGCCACACGTCGATGTTCTCGCCGCCGGCATAGTTGGCGGTCAGGATATCCTCAGCGCGCTTCTGGGCGACGTCGGTCTTCCAGGTGGGGGTGGCAACCTGGTCGAACTCGGTCTGGCCGGAGGGCACGGTGATCTTGCCAGCGTCCATATAGGGCTTCAGCACGTCGATGGCGCCCTGATAGAAGTAGCGGGCATTGTTGTCGCCGGGATCGCCAGCGGTGATCTCCATCACGAACGGGCCTTCCGCGTTGTCCAGATCCAGAGCGTCCTTCACATAGGTGCCCTGCACGGTGCCGACCTTGTAGTTGTCGAAGGTGGCATAGTAGTCAACATTGCCGTTGTCCATCAGCAGACGGTCATAAGCGATGACCTTGACGCCCTTCTCGGCGGCCTTGTCCAGGGCGGTGCCCAGAGAGGAGCCCTCGATGGCGGCGATGACGACGACCTGGCAGCCGTTGTCGATCATGGTCTCGATCTGGTTCAGCTGGGTGGGAACGTCGTTGGAGGCAAACTGCAGCTCGACCTGATAGCCGGCTTCCTTCAGCTTCTCTTCCATGTAGGCGCCGTCCTGATTCCAACGCTGCAGGTCCTTGGTGGGCATGGAAACGCCGACCAGTTCGCCTTCGGCCAGGGCCGCGATGCAGCCCAGAGCCAGCATCGCGCAGAGTACCAATGCCAGAATCTTTTTCATAGTTGGGTACACTCCTTTGATTATATTGTGCAAGCCGTGTTCGGCCTTGCATCCTCTCAGTGGGTTGACGTGCCCGAAGGGCCTGGCTCTGTTTCCCGGGGCATATTGTGTGGGACGCACATCCGGCCCCCAAAACATTACACCACATCAACCAACGCATAATATTATAGCACAATGTTAAAGCCTTGTCTACCGTTTTTCCCATTTTTTCTTCTCATAGTTTGCGAACGTCCGTCATCTCTTGCTATCACACTTTTTCCATAATACAACCGCCCCCGGAACGGATTCCGGAGGCGGCTGTATTAGTTGTTTGTCTTACTTGCTCTGCAGGAAATTGTAGGTGAACGCCGCCAGAGCCGCACCCAGGAAGGGGCCCACGATGAACACCCACAGGCAGGCCAGAGGCGCGAAGTTGCCGCTGAAGGCGGCGAACAGCGCGGGGCCGAGGCTGCGGGCGGGGTTGACAGAGGTACCCGTCAGGCCGATGCCCAGGATGTGCACCACCACCAGGGTCAGGCCGATCACCAGGCCGCCGAAGCTGCCGTGGCCGGCCCGCTTGCTGGTGACGCCCAGTATGGCGATGACGAAGATGAAGGTCAGCACGATCTCAACCAGCAGGCCGCCCAGCACGTTGCCGTTCACGCCCGCCAGGCCGTTGGAACCGAAGCCGCCGGTCATGTCGGTGACGTGACCCAGGCCGAAGATGGCCGCAAGCACTGCGGAACCGCAGAACGCGCCGATGCACTGCGCCGCCACGTAGCCGATGAATTCGCTCACGCCCATGCCGCCGCTGAGCATCACGCCCAGGGACACGGCCGGGTTGATGTGGCAGCCGGAGATGTTGCCGATGGAGTAGGCCATGGCCACGATGGTCAGGCCGAAGGCCAGCGCCGTAAGTATGTAGCCGCCGCCCGCCGCGGCGTCGCAGCCCACCAGCATCGCTGTGCCGCAGCCCAGGATGACCAGCGTCGCGGTGCCGATGGCTTCCGCAATCAGTTTCTTGCTCATAGGATTCTCCCTCCTTGTCGATAAACGGTGTTCATTCACCATCCAGATTATACCGCTACAAAAATGGGATTACAAGCGATTGTCACAGTTGTTAATAGCTTCGTCGAAGGGCGGTCAAGATTGTGGAAGATCCTGTGCTTCGCAATGCCTTCGGCGAACGCTGCGCTCAGGACGACGCGCCTGCGTGTAGTCCCAATGTAGCGGCGGTGCCTGCGCCGCCACGGTCCCATGCAACAATGGGAATACCCATGGCGGCGCGGGCGCCGCCGCTGCAGTTTTTACTTCCCGAGGGTATACCCGCCCTTTTCGTACACGGCCAGCCAGCCCTTCAATTTCGAGAAGAACTCGGCGTTGCTGGCGGTCTTGGTCATCAGGTCGATCAGCTGCTCGTACATCTCCTGCTGGCGTCCGCCGAGCATCTTGCGCACCTGGTATTCGCCGTTCATCTCGTCCTCGGTCAGCAGCAGCTCCTCCCTCCGGGTGCCGGACTTCAGCAGGTCGATGGCCGGGAATACCCTCCGGTCGGACAGCTTGCGGTCCAGGTGCAGCTCCATGTTGCCGGTGCCCTTGAACTCCTCGAAGATGATGTCGTCCATGCGGCTGCCGGTCTCCACCAGGGCCGTGGCAATGATGGTGAGGCTGCCGCCGTTTTCGATGTTCCTGGCCGCGCCAAAGAAGCGCTTGGGCCGGAACAGGGCTCCCGGGTCCAGGCCGCCGGACAGCGACCGGCCCGTGGGGGTGATGGTCAGGTTGTAGGCCCGGGCCAGCCGGGTGATGGAATCCAGCAGCACCACCACGTCCCTGCCCATCTCCACCAGCCGCTGCGCCCGGGCCAGCACCATCTCGGATACCCGGGTGTGGTGCTCGGGCTCCTCGTCGAAGGTGGAATAGATGACCTCGCCCTTGATGGAGCGCTGCATGTCGGTGACCTCCTCGGGCCGCTCGTCGATCAGCAGCACGATCAGGTGCACGTCGGGGTACTGGGCGGTGATGGCGTTGGCCACCTTCTTGAGCAGGGTGGTCTTGCCCGCCTTGGGCTGGGACACGATCATGCCCCTCTGGCCCTTGCCGATGGGCGCCAGCATGTCGATCAGCCGCAGGGACAGATCCCCCTTGCCCTCCGGCGGCTCCAGCCTGAGCCGCTGGTCGGGGTAGCCCGGTACCAGATCCTCGACCCGGGGGCGCCCGGCGGCCTTCTCGGGGCTTTCGCCGTTCACCTCGGTGATGTACATCATGGCGCTGTAGCGGTCGCCCTCCCGCTGGGCGCGGGTCTTGCCCACCACGTGGTCGCCGCTGCGCAGGTTGAAGCGGCGGATCTGGGCGATGGAGATGTAAACGTCGTTGGGACCCGGCAGGCAGTTCTCGGCCCGCAGGAAGCCGTAGCCGTCGGGCTGGAGCTCCAGCACGCCCGCGCCGTCGCCGCACTCGCCCGCGGCCAGCATCTCCGGCACGGCGGGGTTGGAGGTCTTGAGCTCGGCATTGTAATAGCCCTCCGGGCGCTGGCGCTCGGCGCGCTCCGCTGGCTCCGCGCCCTGGGCGTTCTCCGGCT
>JAZSAA010000157.1:0-2613 GCA_045601625.1 Clostridia bacterium
CAACGTTTCTTGATCCCTTGAATCAAAAGAAATCCGTTAGGATTTCCTCCTCCACTAACCACTAAATACTAAATACTAACCACTGAAATTCTGATTTGTCGCCCCGCGACAAATCAGAATTTGAAGTAGTCCACCGCCCCGCGGAACATGCCGTTGTCGTAGTTGCCGGGGACGTTCTTGTACAGGTCCACATTGAAGCCCACGCGCTCGCTGTGGGCCATCTTGCCGAAGACCCGGCCGTCGGGGGACGTGATGCCCTCGATGGCGGCGCAGGAGCCGTTGGGGTTGCAGCGGATGTCCATCGTCGGGTTGCCCTTTTCGTCGCAGTACTGGGTGGCCACCTGGCCGTTCTCCATCAGCCGCAGGATGACTGCGTCGCTGGCCACGAATTTGCCCTCGCCGTGGGAGACGGGCGCGGTGTGCACGTCTCCGCAGTGGGTGTACATCAGCCAGGGGCTCTTGTTGGATGCCACGCGGGTGCGCACCAGGCGGGACTGGTGGCGGCCGATGTCGTTGAAGGTCAGCGTAGCCTCCACACACTGGTCGGCCTCCCGGATCTCGCCGTAGGGCACCAGGCCCAGCTTGATCAGCGCCTGGAAGCCGTTGCAGATGCCGCCCATCAGGCCGTCCCGACGGTCCAACAGGTCGTGCACCGCGTCCCGCAGCTTCGGGTTGCGGAAGAAGGCCGTGATGAACTTGCCGGAGCCGTCGGGCTCGTCGCCGCCGGAGAAGCCGCCGGGGATGAACACGATCTGGCTCCTGGTGACCGCCTCGGCGAAGGCATCCACCGACTCGGCAACCGCCTGGGCGGTGAGGTTGCGGATGACCATGACCTTCGGCTCGGCCCCCGCCTTGATGAAGGCCCGGGCGGTGTCGTATTCGCAGTTGGTGCCGGGGAACACCGGAATCAGCACCCGGGGCCGGGCGATGGAAGCCGCCGGCCGCACCCGGCCCTTCGCCTCGAAGCAGCTGACCGCGGGCTCGGGATAGGTCTTTTTCACGGTGGCCGGGAACACGTCGTTCAGGCGGCCCTCGTAAAGCGCCTCCAGCTCGTCGGCGGTAACGCGCTCGCCCGCCTGGCTGAACAGACGTTCGGCGGTGACGTGGCCCACCACGTCTTCGGCGATGGTCTCGTCGGCGAACTCCACCAGGAAGCTGCCGTACAGGGGCTCGAACAGGTTCACGCCCGCGTGGAAGGCCACGCCGAAGCCGTTGCCAATGGCCATGCGGAAGGCCGCGGAGGCCACGCCACCCTTGCCCACTGCCCACACGGACAGCGCCCTGCCAGACTTGATCAGCCCGTCCACCTTCTCAAAAAGGGCCTTCTGGCTGGCCGGGTCGGGGGTGCCGTTTGAGCGATACGCGGGCTTCAGCCAGCCGATGGCGCTGCCCGCGCGCTTGAACGCGCTGGAGACGATGTCCTTCGCCGGGCACACGCCCACCGCGAAGGAGACCAGCGTGGGCGGCACGTGGATGTCCTCGAAGGAGCCGGACATGCTGTCCTTGCCGCCGATGGCTGCCGCGCCGAAGTCCAGCTGGGCCTCCAGCGCACCCAGCAGTGCCGACAGGGGCCGGCCCCAGGCGGTCTCTGAATTCATGCGCTGGAAGTACTCCTGGAAGGTCAGGTGGACGTTTCCGGTGCCGTTGCCCGTCGCCACCAGCTTGGCGATGGAATCCACCACCGCCAGGTACGCGCCGCGCCATGGGCTCTGCTCGCTGACGAAGGGATCGAAGCCGTAGGCCATCACGCTGGCGGTGTCGCTCTCGCCGCCCTCCACCGGGATGCGGGAGGCCATGGCCTGGGCGGGGGTCAGCTGCCGCGCGCCGCCGAAGGGCATCAGCAGCGAGGATGCGCCGTTGGTGCTGTCAAAGCGTTCGGAAAGGCCCCGCTGGGAGCAGAGGTTCAGGTCGGAGACCGCCGCGCGCATGCCCTCGGGGAAGCCCGGCTTCGCCCGGGTCCCGGCCTTGCGCCGGGACTCCACGCGCACGTCAGTGCGCTTGGGCGCGCCGTTGGAGTTCAGGAAAGCACGGGACACGTTCACGATGTCCACGCCGTTCCAGCGCATTACCAGCCGGGGCTCGGCGGTGACCCGCGCCACCAGCGTGGATTCCAGGTTCTCGCCGTCGGCCAGCGCCCGGAAGGCGTCCAGGTCCTCCGCGGCCAGCACCACGGCCATGCGCTCCTGGGATTCGGAGATGGCCAGCTCGGTGCCGTCCAGGCCGTCGTACTTGCGGGGCACGGCATTCAGGGCGATGTCCAGGCCGTCGGCCAGCTCGCCGATGGCCACCGACACGCCGCCCGCGCCGAAGTCGTTGCAGCGCTTGATCATCCGCACGGCCTCTGGATTGCGGAACAGCCGCTGCAGCTTGCGCTCCTCGGGAGCGTTGCCCTTCTGCACCTCCGCGCCGCAGGTTTCCAGCGACTCATGGGTGTGGGCCTTGGAGGAGCCCGTCGCGCCGCCGCAGCCGTCCCGGCCGGTGCGCCCGCCAAGCAGTATCACCACGTCGCCGGGAACGGGCGCCTCGCGGCGCACCTGGTCGGCGGGAGCCGCGCCCACCACCGCGCCGATTTCCATGCGCTTGGCGGCGTAGCCGTCGTGATAGATCTCCTCC
>JAZSAA010000158.1:0-2999 GCA_045601625.1 Clostridia bacterium
TGTTGTAGGTCTCGGTGTCGTTCACTTCAACCTCTTCGCCCTTGAGGATCTGGTCGACCATCGTCACGACGCGCGCCGCCAGAGTGCGGGTGTCCTTGAACACGGACATGCTCTGCTTGCCGTCGATCATGTTCTTGACGGACACGATGTCGCAGTCCTGACCGGTGACGATGGGCCAATTGCCGTTGTAGTTGGCGTCCAGCGCAGCCACAACGCCCTGAGCGGTGGAGTCGTTGGAGCACATCCAGGCGTCCACGTTCTTGCCGTCGGCATAGAAGGAGGACAGGATGTTCTCGGCGCGAGCCTGAGCGACGTCAGAGCCCCAGGTGGGGGTGGCGACGTCTTCGAACGCGGTCTGGCCGGATACGACGACCAGCTTGCCAGCGTCGATGTAGGGCTGCAGGACGTCCACGGCGCCCTGGAAGAAGTAACGGGCGTTGTTGTCGCCGGGATCGCCAGCGGTCAGCTCAAGGTTGAAGGGGCCTTCCGCGTTGTCCAGATCCAGGGTGTCCTTGATGTAGGTGCCCTGCTTGGTGCCGACCATGTAGTTGTCGAAGGTGGCATAGTAGGAGACGGCGTCGGAGTCCATCAGCAGACGGTCATAGGCGATAACCGGGATGCCCTCGTCCTTCGCCATCTGAAGGGCCTCGCCCAGGGAGGAACCCTCGATCGCGGAGATGACCAGAACATTCGCGCCCTCGGCAATCATGTTCTCAACCTGATCCAGCTGGGTCTTGACGTCGTTGGAAGCGAACTGCAGGTCGACCTCATAGCCAGCCTCGGTCAGCATGGCCTCCATGTTGGCGCCGTCCTGATTCCAACGCTGCAGATCCTTGGTGGGCATGGAAACGCCGACCTTCTCGGCCAGGGCGGCGGTGCAGCTCAGCAGCATCATCGCGCACAGCAGTACAGCAAGAATCTTCTTCATACTCGGGTACACTCCTTTGATTATATTGTGCAGGCCTCGCGGCCTTGCATCCGTCTGTCGGGCCGATGCGCCTGCTTCCTCGGAACGGATTGTGCTTACCGCACAATCCGGCCCCAAAAAATTACAGCACATCAACCAACGCATAATATTATAACACAATGATCCGAGGTTGTCTACTGTTTTTCACAATTTTTCTTCTCACAATTTGCGAAGGACATTCACCGCTTGCGATAAGCATTGCGAACGCCCCCGGAATGCATTCCGGGGGCGTTCGCCTCGAACCGTTCGTTTACCTATGCTGCAGGAAGTTGTAGGTGACCGCCGCGAGGGCCGCGCCGATCATGGGGCCCACGATGAACACCCACAGGCAGCCCAGAGGCGCCAGGTTTCCGCTGAAGGCGGCGAACAGGGCGGGGCCGAAGCTGCGGGCGGGGTTGACGGAGGTGCCCGTCAGGCCGATGCCCAGGATGTGCACCACCACCAGGGTAAGCCCGACCACCAGGCCGCCGAAGCTGCCGTGGCCGGCCCGCTTGCTGGTGACGCCCAGTATGGCGATGACGAAGAAGAAGGTCAGCACGATCTCCACCAGCAGGCCCGCCAGCACGTTGCCGCCCACGCCCGCCAGGCCGTTGGCGCCAAAGCCGCCGGTCATGTCGGTGACGTGGCCCAGGCCGAAGATGGCCGCCAGCACCGCGGAGCCGCAGATCGCGCCAACGCACTGGGCGATCACGTAGCCGATGAATTCGCCCACGTCCATGCCGCCGCTGAGCATCACGCCCAGGGACACCGCCGGGTTGATGTGGCAGCCGGAGATGTTGCCGATGGAATAGGCCATGGCCACGATGGTCAGGCCGAAGGCCAGCGCCGTGAGGATGTAACCGCCGCCCGCGGCGGCATCGCAGCCCACCAGCATCGCCGTGCCGCAGCCCAGTATGACCAGGGTCGCCGTGCCGATGGCCTCCGCAATCAGTTTCTTGCTCATTGATATCTCCCTCCTTGTGGTTGGACGGTCGTCCATGTACGATACGGATTATACCGTCACAGAGATAGGATTTCAAGCGATTGTCACAGTTGTTAATAGCTTCGTCGAAGGAGCGTCAATATTGAAGGCATACGCTCATTTCCCCAGCGAATACCCTTCCTTTTCGTAGACGGCCAGCCAGCCCTTCAGCTTGTTGAAGAAATCGGCGTTGCTGGCGGTCTTGGTCATCAGGTCGATCAGCTGCTCGTACATCTCCTGCTGACGCCCGCCCAGCATCCTGCGCACCTGGTATTCGCCGTTCATCTCGTCCTCGGTCAGCAAAAGCTCCTCCCGGCGCGTGCCTGACTTCAGCAGGTCGATGGCCGGGAATACCCGGCGGTCGGAGAGCTTGCGGTCCAGGTGCAGCTCCATGTTGCCGGTGCCCTTGAATTCTTCGAAGATGATGTCGTCCATGCGGCTGCCGGTCCCCACCAGGGCGGTGGCGATGATGGTCAGGCTGCCGCCGTTTTCGATGTTTCGGGCCGCGCCGAAGAAGCGCTTGGGCTTAAACAGCGCCCCCGGGTCCAGGCCGCCGGACAGTGACCGGCCCGTGGGGGTGATGGTCAGGTTGTAGGCCCGGGCCAGCCGGGTGATGGAATCCAGCAGCACCACCACGTCCTTGCCCATCTCCACCAGGCGCTGGGCCCGGGCCAGCACCATCTCCGACACGCGGGTGTGGTGCTCGGGTTCCTCGTCGAAGGTGGAATAGATCACCTCGCCCTTGATGGAGCGCTGCATGTCGGTGACCTCCTCGGGGCGCTCGTCGATCAGCAGCACGATCAGGTGGACGTCGGGATACTGGGCGGTGATGGCGTTGGCCACCTTCTTGAGCAACGTGGTCTTGCCCGCCTTGGGCTGGGACACGATCATGCCCCTCTGGCCCTTGCCGATGGGGGCCAGCATGTCGATCAGCCGCAGGGACAGGTCGCCCTTGCCCTCCGGCGGCTCCAGCCTGAGCCGCTGGTCGGGATAGATGGGCACCAGATCCTCAAACCGGGGGCGCTCGGCGGCCTTCTCGGGGCTCTCGCCGTTCACCTCGGTGATGTACAT
>JAZSAA010000159.1:0-3724 GCA_045601625.1 Clostridia bacterium
GCACAAGGTAATGAAAAAGAAAAGACCCCGTGAAAGGGGGAACAGGGCCACAACGTCGAATTACAAAAGCATTTCGCAAGTATGACTGCGAAGGAACAAATCTATTGTAGGGGCGGGGACACGCCGCCCGCCGGGTACAACGAACCATTTCGTACCCGGGCGGGCGCCGCATCGGCGCCCCTACAGCTGTTTTATGCAGCAATATTCATTTTGAGACAGCCCCTTTGCATTCATCTGTCCAGTTAGAAATAAACAAGTATAGAAAAAAAGACGATCCAAAGAGCTGTCACTTTGGATCGGCGTTTGGCTTCTATCTCACATCTCGTTCAAGTACTTCACAGCCTCCGTCGCGGCCATGGCGCCGTCGGCGGTGGCGGTGACCAGCTGGCGCAGGGCCTTGGTCCGGTTGTCGCCGGCGACGAATACGCCGGGGGTGCGGGTGTGGCAGTCCTCGCCCGCGGCGGCGTAGCCCGCCTCGTCCAGGTCGATCAGGTTCGCGAAGTTGTTGTTCTCGGGCACGCGGCCCACGGCCACGAACAGGCCGTTCAGCTCGATGGTGCGCACCTCGCCGGTGTTCTTGTCGGTCACCTCGATGGCCTTCAGCTTCTTCTCGGCGATCAGCTTCGTCACGTTGGCATTGTAGACGATCTCAACGTTCTCCCGGGCCTTCAGGCGCTCGGCGTTGGTGTCGTCGCCCCGGAAGCTGTCGCGGCGGTGGATGAGGTACACCTTCTGGCACAGGTCCGCCAGGTACAGCGCGTCCTCCAGGGCGGTGTTGCCGCCGCCCACCACGGCCACGGTCTTTTTGCGGTAGAAGTTGCCGTCGCAGGTGGCGCAGTAGCTGACGCCCCGGCCCACCAGCCGGTCCTCGTCCTCGATGCCCAGCTTGCGGTTGGCGGAGCCGGTGGCCAATACGACCGCCTTCGCCCGGTATTCGCCCTTGTTGGTGACGACGACCTTTTCAGCGCCTTCGTCCCGCAGCTCGACGGCCTTTTCAAACTTGAACTCCGCCCCCAGGCCCTTCGCCTGCTCATAGACCTTCTGAGAGAAGTCGAAGCCGGAGATGTGGGCCTCCACCGGGTAGTTCTCGATGTCGGGGGTGTTCAGGATCTGCCCCCCGCAGCTGAGGGCCTCCAGCACCAGCACCGTCTTTCCCGCACGTCGGGCGTAGATGGCGGCGGTCATGCCGGCGGGGCCGCCGCCGACAACAATAATATCGTACATATTAACCCTCCACCAGCTCGGCGATGGCGTCCCTGGCGATCAGGCCCACGCTGCGGTTGACCTCCTCGCCGCCCTTGAACACCACCAGGCAGGGAATGGAGGAGACGTCGTACTCGTCGGCCAGCTCGTCCTCCTCGTCGATGTCGATGGACACGATCTTGTAGGCGGGATTGCCCTCGGCCAGTTCGTCCAGCATGGGCTTCATTGCGCGGCAGGGGCCGCACCAGCCGGCGTTGAAATCGGCCAGCACCGGCACGTCGGACTTCAGGACCTCGGCTTCAAAATTCTCTTTCGTCACATTGGTAACAGACATGGTCATTTCTCCTTTTTTATATGCGTTTGGGGACGGTGGCGGCGCAGGCGCCGCCGCCACATTCGGAGAAGGTAAGGCGGCAGGTTGCCGCCGATACGGGGTCGTCAGATCAGCGCGGCGATGTCCTGCTCGAAGGACATGGGGTCGCTGGTGGGGTTGAAGCGCTTGACCACGTTGCCCTCCCGGTCCACCAGGAACTTGGTGAAGTTCCACTTGATGTCGTTCGGCTTCTTGCAGGTGGTGCTGATCTTGGCGATCATGGCCATGGCGGCCTTGTTCTTCATGCCCTCCACCTTCTCGTCGGGCTGGGCAGCCTTCAGGAAGGTGTACAGCGGCTCTTCGGCCTCGCCGTTCACGTCGATCTTAGCCAGCTGGTCGAACTGGGTCTTGTACTTGGCGGTGCAGAACTCGTGGATCTCGCTCTCGTCGCCAGGGGCCTGGTGGCCGGACTGGTTGCAGGGGAAGTCCAGCACCTCGAGCCCCTGGTCGTGATACTTCTCATACAGCTTCTCCAGCGCCTCGTACTGGGGGGTGAAGCCGCAGCCGGTGGCGGTATTGACGATCAGCAGCACCTTGCCCTTCAGGTCGGCCAGATTCAGGGTAGCGCCCTTGCGGGCCTTGACGGTGTAATCATAGATGCTCATGGTGTGAACCTCCTTTATCTCGTTTGCAAATCAATTTTATCAAATTAAATTGTGCTTGTCAATAGTTTGCGTGGCGCTTTACCAGTTAATATTTCGTTAATCTCCATCTTAATCAACAATTATCCTCCCATCAATCATTTTCACCCACCGACTGTGTTAGGATATTCGCAGCGGAGTTCGGCCTCTAAATCCTTCGCTATATAAAATAAAACCAAGGAGATTTTTTTATGCGCACACGTATCAAGAACACCATTTCCGACATCGTTTTGCTGCTGCGCAGCGTCCCCTCTCCCGTCGTCACAATGCTCGTGCTTTCAGTAGTGCTGATGAACCTGATGGCCAACAAGACCATCTACCAGCGCGGCTTCTTCGCCGTGGACGGCGGCATCGTGGTCTCGTGGCTGTGCTTCTTGTGCATGGACATCATCACCAAGCGCTTCGGGGCCCGGGCCGCGACGCGGATATCCATATTCGCGCTGGCTGTGAATCTGTTCTGCGTCGGCATATTTGCGCTGGTCAGCATCATCCCCACCGAGACCGACTATTCCGCCTTCAACGGCATCTTCGGCGGCAGCTGGTTCATCGTGCTGAGCAGCTCGTTGGCCTTCCTGGCGTCGGCCATCGTCAACAACCTCTCCAACGCCGCCATCGGCAGCCTGTTCAAGGCCAACCCCGACGGCCGGGCCGCCTACTACACCCGCAGCTACCTATCCACCTTCCTTGCCCAGTTTGTGGACAACTTTGTCTTCGCGTCGCTGGTGTTCATGGTGTTCGCGCCCATCTACTGGGGCGGCTTCAGCTGGACCCTGCCCCAGTGCGTCACCTGCTCGCTGATCGGCGCGGGGCTGGAGCTGTTCATGGAGGTCATCTTCTCCCCCTTCGGCTACAGCGTGTGCCGGCGCTGGCAGCGGGAAAACGTGGGCGACGCCTACCTCCAGGCGCACGCGGCATGAAGGTGATCGTAACCGGCGCCGCCAGGGGCATCGGGCGAGCCGCGGCGCTGAAATACCTGTCCCTGGGCCACGAGGTGCACGGCATCGACCTCCTGCCCGCGGGCATTGCCCACCCCATGTACATCCACCATGTCGCCGACATCCGGGATAAGGAGGCCCTTCCCGACATCGAAGGCGCGGCCGTGCTGTTCAACAACGCAGGCATCCAGCAGGGCGAGGACGACATTGCCACGAACCTCGTCGGCGCGATCAATGTCACCGAGAAGTACATCGACGGCAACGACGCGCTGTGCTCGATCCTGTTCAACGCCTCGGCGTCCTCCATCAGCGGCCAGGAGTTCCCATACTACACGGCCAGCAAGGCGGGGCTGGTGGGCTACATGCGCAACGTGGCCATCCGCGTGGCTCCCCGGGGCGTCACCTGCAACGCCATTTCGCTGGGCGGCGTGCTGACCGATTCCAACGACACGGTGATGAAGAACCCGGCGCTGTGGCAGGCCATCATGGACGTTACGCCCATGAAGAAGTGGGCCACGCTGGACGAGGTCTGCGAATGGGTGGCGTTCCTGACCCTTACAAACCGCTCCATG
>JAZSAA010000160.1:0-6021 GCA_045601625.1 Clostridia bacterium
TGGCCTCCGGCGATTTCAGCGAGAAGTTCCTGCTGGAGTCCCCCCTCTACCCCGACCAGCTGGTGTTCCTGACCGGCGCGTTCAGCTTCGGCGAGGGCAAGCCCGGGGAGGGCATGGCCGTCTGCAACCCGAAGACCGGAACCGTGACCTTCAACATGCCCGCCGCCAAGGCCCAGGTGATCGCCGAGACGCTGACCGCCGTGCTGTTCATCTGCCGCACCATCGAAAAGAAGGGCTACACCCTCTCCACCATGGGCGAGGCTGCCAAGGCCTTCATCGCCAACTGGGAGAGCGAGAAATACCGCAAGTCGCTGGCGGGAAAGTGAGAATAGTGTAGCGTCGGCGGCGCCGCCATAATGGTGGCCCAGGGTCCGCTGCTACGACAATGACCACCGTTACAAAGGAGAATCCCGCCCATGCGCCGCCACCGCTTTCGTCCTTTCCGAATGGCACGGTTTCTGCTGATCCAGACCGTCGCCCTTTGGCTGTGTCTGGTACTGATCTGCCTGACGACTTCGGGCCTGACCCAGGGCGAGGTGGTGGTGATGCGGGCGCTGGAGCACCTGGGCAAGCCCTATGTGCTGGGCGCGGCGGGGCCGGACCGCTTTGATTGCAGCGGCCTGGTGATGTACTGTCTGGACCCGGAGTGCTTTGAGTTTCCCTACCACTCCGCGGAAATCATCGGCACCGACGAACGCTATCCATTGATAAAAAATCCCCGTGACCTGCTTCCCGGCGACGTGATCTGCTTCGACACCGTTCGGGACAGGGATCCCAGCGACCACATGGGCTTCTGGATCGGCGGGAACCGCTTCATCCACGCCTCCTCCACCGGCGAGGTGAAGATCAGCGCGCTGGAGGACTTCTATCTGGAAAAATTCACGGGCGCGCGCCGCTATGTCCACGTCTATACCGGTCTGCCCACGATCAGGCAGATCGGCGCGTGGCTCAAGCGACTGAAATCATACAAAAATACTTGATGCACGGAAAGGACGATTCTTTCGGCTATGGAACAGTTTCTTCAGGAAACCCTGAATCAGATCCGCGAGCCCGACCGCGAGGCCATGGCGCAAACCCTGGCCCGCCAGGAGAGCCTCGCCAAGCCGCCCCACAGCCTGGGCAAGCTGGAGGACATCTCCGTGAAGCTGGCCGGCATGACCGGCAGGCTGTATAACCCCGTGGACCGCCGCCGGGTGCTGATCTTCGCCTCCGACAACGGCATTGTAGAAGAGGGCGTGGCCAGCTGCCCCCAGAGCGTGACGCTGAGCCAGACCATCAACTTCACCCGCGGCTTGACCGGCGTGGCCGTGCTGGCGCGACACTTCCACACCGAGCTGGACGTGATGGACGTGGGCATCAACGCCGACTTTCACCAGACCGGCGTGCGGGACGTGAAGATCGCCCACGGCACCCGCAACTTCGCAAAGGAGCACGCCATGAGCCGGGAACAGGTGGACCGGGCCCTGCAGATCGGCATCGAAGCGGCCCGACGCGCCGCGGACGAGGGCGTGCAGATCATCGGCGTGGGCGAGATGGGCATCGGCAATACGTCCACCTCCAGCGCCGTGCTGTCCACGCTGCTGGGCCTGCCCGCGAAGCAGACCGTCAGCCGCGGCGCGGGCATCAACGACGAGGCCTACGCCCGGAAGATCGACCTGATCGACGGCGCCATCGCCCGCTGGCAGCCCGACCCGGCCGACCCGGTAGACGTGCTGATGAAGGTGGGCGGCTTTGACCTGGCCGCCATGTGCGGCGCGTTTTTGGGCGCTGCCGCCGCCCGGCTGCCGGTGGTCATCGACGGCTTCATCAGCGCCGTGGCCGCGCTGTGCGCTTTCAGGCTGAACCCGCTGGCCGCGGCCTACATGATCCCCTCCCACGCCTCGGCGGAGAAGGGCTATCGCCTGGCCATGGAGGCCATGGGGCTGGAGCCGATGCTGCTGATGAACATGCGCCTGGGCGAGGGCAGCGGCTGCCCCATCGCCTTCGAGCTGGTGGCCGCGTCCCAGAGCGTGCTGCGGAACATGGCCACCTTCGAGGAGGCCGCCATCGACGATGGGTATCTGTCCGAGATTCGCGGCAACAAGGCCTTCCTGGGAGAGGCGTGATGAGCACCTACATCTCTGGCGGCTGCAAGAACGGCAAGTCCTTCTACGCCCAGAGGGTGGCGAAGGCCGGAGGCGCGCCCCTCTATTACGTCGCAACGATGATCCCCCACGACGCGGAGGACCAGGCCCGCATACGCCGCCACCGGGACGAGCGCGCTGGCTGGGGCTTCCAGACGCTGGAGTGCGGCCGGGACATACTGTCCTGCCTTGACCATGCCGACCCGGGGGGCTCCTTCCTGCTGGACAGCGTGACGGCGCTGCTCTCCAACGAGATGTTTACCCCAGAGGGCATTGACATGGACGCGCCGAAGCGGATCGCCGGAGCCCTGGAGGCTTTCGTCGCCCGCGCCCCCAACACGGTGCTGGTATCGGACTATATCTTCTCCGACGCCCTGCTGTACGACGACCTGACCGAGGCCTACCGGCGGGGCCTTGCCGCCATCGACCTCCGCATGGCCGCCTGCTGCGACAACGTGATCGAGGTGGTTGCCGGTCAATTCATCGTTCACAAGGGGGTTCTTCCGGTATGAAGCGACTGTGGAACGCCTTCTGCATGTGCTACGGCATGTTCACCGCCCTCCCCTGCCCCTACCGGCCCTGGGACGAGGATGCCCGGGACCTGATGCTGGTGTGCCTGCCCCTCGTGGGCGCACTGCTTGGGCTGATGTGGGCCGCGCTGGGCGCGCTGGGCATTGCGTGGCTGACGCCGGCGCTCCGGGCCGCGCTGATCGCCGCGACGCCCTGGCTGCTGACCGGTTTCATCCACCTGGACGGCTACATGGACACCTGTGACGCCATACTTTCCTGGCGACCGCTGGAGCAGCGACTGCGCATCCTCAAGGACGTGCACACCGGGGCCTTCGCCGTGGTGGGGCTTGGAATTCTGATGATGTTCAGCTACGCCGCCGCCAGCGGCACAGAGTGGACCGACCTGCGGGCGCTGCTGTTCATACCGGTGATCTCCCGCTGCGGCTCGGCCTTTTGCGTGCTGACGCTGAAGCCCATCGGCCACAGCGAATACGCAAAGACCGAGGGCAAGCGCGGCCAGCGCGTTGCCGTCGTCGCAATATGGCTAATCGCAGTGGTCGCCTGCTGGATTTGGCTGGGACGCCCTGTGATCGCCCTGGCCGTCCAGACGTTGGCTTACGCGCTGGCGATGCTCTGGGGCTACCGGACCTTGAAGGGCGTATCCGGCGACGTGGCCGGGTTCGCGCTGGCCGTCTCGGAATGCGCGGCGCTGATCGCGCTGGCAAACCTGCACCTGTGGTTTGAAGGAGGCTTCGTATGATCCTGATCATCGGCGGCAGCTACCAGGGCAAGCTGGACTTCGCCCAGCAGCGCTTCGG
Source organism: Clostridia bacterium (assembly GCA_045601625.1). Lineage (GTDB taxonomy): Bacteria > Bacillota > Clostridia > Christensenellales > Aristaeellaceae > UBA2862. The sequence continues at coordinate 3,452 of JAZSAA010000160.1, forward strand.
CCTATCGGACGACGAGATCCAGGTCTGCGACGAGAACACCGACGCCCTGGACCTATCTCGACGCTGCGTGGCCGGCATCGACCGCTTCGCCCTGAACCGGGTTCGGTCGGGTTTGGAGCCCGCCGAAGTGCTCGGAACAGACCCCGGTCTGTACAAGGATGTCATATTCATCGCCAACGACATCTCCGGCGGCGTAGTGCCCATGGACCCGGTGCTGCGGGCCTGGCGGGAGGCCTGCGGGCGCATGAATATGAAACTGGCCGGTCAGGCCGACGAAGTCTGGCGGGTGTTCTGCGGCATCCCGCAGAGGCTCAAATGAGGGCGCTGTACCTGCTGCGCCACGGCATCACCGAGGCCAACGAGAGGCATCTATACGGCGGCAGCACCGACAGTCCCCTTTCCGGGGGAGGGCGCGCCATGGCCCGGGAGGTTGCCGCCCGTCGTCCCCTTCCCGACTGCGACATCCGCGTTTCCAGCGGCATGGCGAGAGCCAATGAGACACTGGAAATCCTGACCGGGTGCAAACCCGACTTCATTCTGCCAGAGCTCAGTGAAATGGACTTCGGTCGATTTGAGATGCTGGACTATGAGATGCTAAAGCATGACCCGGACTACCTGCGCTGGATCGGCGATGAAACCGGCAACGTTCACTGCCCCGGCGGCGAATCCACGTGGGCCTTCAGGCAAAGGGTGCTGTCAGGCGGCAAGGTCCTGTTGGCGCAGGAATGGAAAACCGCGCTGGTGGTGTGCCACGGCGGCGTCATCGTCAACCTGATGGGCGCATGGTTCCCCGGGGAGGACCGGGGCTTCTACGAGTGGCAGCCGTCCGCCTGCGGGGGCTGGCTTGTGACATTCGAGCAGGACAGGCCCATTCACTTTGAAAGCGTTTAACCCCACATAGTGCCGGCAGGCAGTCCGCTCATCGTGATATGTTGCGGTGCAATGCTGCCCGGCGCAAGTGATTTGATTCTTGTATTATGATCTGAAAGAGTGTATAATGTCTGTCAAGGAGGTTACACCATGAGGTACAAGGCCATACTCGCGGACCTCGCGCGCAAGCGCTATCCGCTGTCCATCATGCTGATCGTCATAGGCGTGCTGGTCATCCCGTTCCCCTACCTGTTCATCCACTTTGGATTGGAGCTGACCAACTTCTGGTGGTCGCTGTTCGGAATCTGCGGCGGCATCGTGTCCGGCAGCGTCATCATCGGTCTGGGCTCACTGGTAGAGGACGTGCACGACATCTCGATGCACACTGTGGGCTACGACCTGGAGATCAGCGAAATGCCCGAGGACATGATCGAGGACGAAACACAGGCGGACGCGGCAGTGGACGCCAATCAGCCCGCCGGCGAGGTTCAGCCCGCTGAACCCGTCGCGGAAGAGAGCGCCGAGGGCTGAGCCCCCGGTATAAGCAGACAGTCCCGGAAAAACTGCGTTTTTCCGGGACTGTCTGCTTGTATTGTTTTATTTATAGAGTATCAGCGAAAACCACGTGACCACATTGCCCCCGGCCAGGAAGTCGATGCCGTGCTTTTCCGCCAGGTCTGTGACCAGTATGCCGTGACTCTCCACGCAGGGAAACATGCGGTCGGGGAAGCGGCAGGGCGCGTCGGGCCAGGTGCAGTGCTCGCAGTGGGCGCAGGCCTCGGTGGACAGCGTCAGCGTCTGCGTCGCCTGCTCCCGGACCATCGCCAGCACCTGGCGGGTGATCTCCTCGTGGTCGGCGCGGGTAGCGAGGGTCTGCTCGATGTTAGCGATGTCGCTGACCTCGGTGATGGTGGCGATCAGCAGCCCCTCGTCAAAGGCCATCACCCGCTTTTGGCATTCGTCCACCTCGCCCACCGCCGGAGGGCAGGCCCAGGTGGTGTTGTACATCGGGCATTCCGTCCGGCAGATATAGCGCACCCGCTCCGAGAACAGCAGTTCGTCGGTATGGATAAAGGCGTATTCGTACAGCGGCAGCGCCGCCAGCTGTTCCTCCAGCTTCTGTCTGTCCATACTCAGCCGCCCAAGTACGCCTCGCGCACGCGGTCGTCGGCCAGCACCTCGTTGGCCGGGCCGGAGATGGTGATCTTGCCGGTGCCCAGCACGTAGGCGCGGTCCGCGATGGACAGGGCCATCTGGGCGTTCTGCTCCACCAGCAGGATCGTGGTGCCCGCAGCGTGCAGCTCCTTGATGATGTCGAAGATCTGCTCCACCAGTATGGGAGCCAGGCCCATGGAGGGCTCGTCCAGCATCAGCAGCTTGGGCTTGCTCATCAGCGCACGGCCCATGGCCAGCATCTGCTGCTCGCCGCCGGACAGCGTGCCTGCGATTTGCTTTTCGCGCTCCTTCAATCGGGGGAAGCGTTTGAATACATCCTCCAGCGAGGCGGGAATCTCCTCCTTCGGCCGGGAATAGCCGCCCATCTCCAGGTTTTCCCGCACGGTCATCTGCTGGAACACACGGCGTCCCTCGGGGCACAGGGCCATCCCCAAGCCCACGATGCGGTTGGCGCCGATGCCTACGATACCCTTGCCCTCGAAGGTGATCAGGCCGCTGCGGGGCTTGAGCAGGCCGGAGACCGT
>JAZSAA010000161.1:0-4046 GCA_045601625.1 Clostridia bacterium
CCCGCCAGCTTCGCCGGCGGGGGTCTTCAGCGCACCCAAAGGGATTCGAACCCCTGACCTACCGCTTAGGAGGCGGTCGCTCTATCCTGCTGAGCTATGGGTGCATATGCGCTTTTTTCAGTGCCTGTCTATTATGGCACGAACCCGGGGGTTTGTCAAGCGCGAAAATGTTTCGTTTTTTCTTTCTCGATTCTCAACACTCATATGCTATGATGTCCAAAATGCAAGAAAGGCGACATGGTTCCATTTCATGAAGCTTCCTAAGTACTGGGCCCGCTTTTTCCTGATCGCCTCGATCGTCACCGCGGCGCTGATTTTCTGGTTTTCTTCCAAAAACGGCGACGACTCACAGGCGATGAGCGATCTTGTGACGCTGAATGTGGCGCGGACCCTTAAGCCTGATTTCATGGAAATGTCCATCAAGGCACAGCAATCCTATCTTGAAACGCTGAGCACCATCGTGCGCAAAAACGCCCACTTCTGCGAATTCATGCTGCTGGGCTTCAACCTGATGGGGACCATGCGCTTTTATTTTCCAAGGCTTTCGGACAGGGGCTGCCGGCTGCGGGCCATGGGGATCGCCGTGCTCTACGCGGCCTCCGACGAGCTGCACCAGCTGTTCATCAGCGAGCGCTCGAGCCAGGTGCTGGACGTGCTGATCGACACCGCGGGCAGCCTGACCGGCACGCTGGTATTGACGCTGTGCCTGGCGCTGCTGGCCCGAATGGCATACAGGTCTTGCAAGCAACCGCCACGCCGGTCCTGATCAATTCTCTCCCAGTAGATCGAGCCACAGTCATTGGCATATCAACGGCCTCAGCGAATGCGCTGCCGTATGTATTCCCTTACAAAAACGAAGTCCTCCGGCCTGACGTACACCCGGCATTTGTAATTACCCTTCAGCGTCAGGTCGATCAGGTCATCCTTTGGATGCAGCGCCATCCGCCGCACGTCCTTGAACAGGGTGACGCCGTAGCCGCCCGCCTTCATCGGGTTCTCTCCCTGGGTCGCGCTCGCGGTCAACAGCATCCTCTCCACCACGTCCTCCGCCTTCCGCGCGTCATCGTAGTGGATCTGGCTCAGGCCGTCGTCGTTCATCCCGAAGGCGATCACCTCCACGCCGTTCCTGCTCCTGGCCGACGAGAAGTGTACCAGCCGCACGATGCCCACCGTCAGCAGACCGCCGCCCAGGCAGATTGCCGTTACGATGGTAAAGGGTAGCGCGCCCGCGCCGATCGCCAGCATCACGCCCCCCATCAGCACCCAGGACAGCCCAAACACCAATGCCATGATCTTCAGCACATAGTCGGTTTCAAAGCGGTTCCTGTACAGGTCCTTTTCATAGATCCAGCGATACACTCCGTCGGAGTACTGCCACACCGCCTGGGGCCGATACCCGGCTTCCCCGTTTCCGTTTTCCACGCTCAGCCCTCCCGTCGTCATTCCCTTTGAAAGCTGTCCGCGATCGACGAAAGCGCGGTCATGCCCCTTTCCCTGGCGGCCTCGTCACCCTCGGGATACTTCATGATGAAGCTCACGCTGCGGCCATCCCGGTTTTCCAGCACCCGCAGCATATACACCACACCGCCCTCGGACCGGTAGCGGTAGCCATAGCCGGTCATCACCCGTCCTCCGACGGTGATATTGCCGCAGTCGATCACATCCAGAAGGTCGTCGCCGTAGCGCCCGGCCATGGCGGGGGTGACGGCATCGCGGAAGAAAGCGGGGATGTCCGTCTCCCCCGCCACCCAAATCAGCACATAGGGCGGTCGGCCCCAATCTCCCAGGTATACATACAGTCCGTTGTTCGGGTCCCAGTGGGTTTCGCAGGCCACGTCGCACACCGCCGTGAAGCCCAGCCGGGGACATTCGATCCGGCAGGGCGCCTCCCCAAAGGGGGTATCCCCCTCCGGCACGCCTTCGGTCAATGCACCCTCCGGCCTGAAATGGGCCACCGCGATGCCCAGGGTCTCCAGCGCGGCGTCCGCGTCGGCCTCGTCGTAGCGAAGGGTATAGCATACGTTCAGCGGCCAGCGGGTGTCGAACAGCCTGAAGAGTACCTGCCGCCGCCCGGCTTCGTCCAAAAAGGCATACATCGCCCCGGGCAGCGCGGCGTCGCCCAGAGCATAGGTGTCCAGGGGGCTGACGGCCAGCAGCCTGTCGCCCAGCAAGGACCGGATCTGCGGGGTGAGGATACCTTCGAAATAACCTGAAAAGTCCGTGCCCCCGCTGCCGGTGACGCGGATCATCAGGCACGGCGCGCCGCTGCCTTGTCCGGTGTGGATGACCAGGCCGTTCACGTCGTCCCACCTCCAGCACAACCCTGCCTTGCAGGCCGTGACAAAGCCCTGGCGGGGACAGGAGATCGCCTGATAAGCCGTCGCCTCCGACAGCGCGGGAGCCGCCATCACCCCCATCAGCAGTGCCAGGGCCGCCGCAAGCCGCCTCACTCGATCACCTCGTAATTCCTGCCGTGCCAGGACAGCAGGCCAGGCGCTTCGAAGAACACGCCCCATGCGCTGCCGTCGGCCATGGTGAAGCCGTAGTAGACGCCGGAATCGGTGTAGCCGACGTTCACTTCCTCCCCGATGCGCATGCCGGCCAGCCGCTCAATGGCGGCGCGGATCTCAGCGGGGTCGGTGACGGTCTCGTCCTTCTGCTCGTCCACGTGGAAAACCATTTCCACCGGCAGGTTGTCGTCCAGGTCTTCGAAGTGGGCGGCGAAGTCCGGGTCGTTGGCAAATTCGGGCAGCAGGCTGCCGGGGCGGGGCTCGGTCCAGGGCTTTACCTCCACCGCGTCTTTCACAAACATCGGCTCCAGCACGACGCCCGCAGCCGTCTCCGCGCCGTCAAAGTAGTGCTTTTGCACAAATTCCCGGGTCTCGCCGGGCTTAACGGGATCGTCCATGAAGGTCTCCAGAGACCGCGGCGGCTCCTTAAACACACTGCCATTCCCATCCAGGTACTTCACCCGGTACTCCAGCCAGGTCAGGGCCACCTCGCCGTGATTGGTAAACGCATATTTCACCGCCACGGACCGGGGCTTTTCGCTGTAGAGGCGCACGGTGGACAGCGTCGCCACTTCGTTTCCGGACCCGTCCGCCAGCTCGATGGACGTCTCAAAGGGCATCCCCTCCGCGTCCAGCGCCCCGGCAAAGGCGGGACAGGCGACGATCCCCGTGCCCCCGGCGACGAGCGCCAGGACGGCCAGCACAGCCGCAATGCGCAGTATTCCGTTCATGTGTACGCCTCCCAACTGATATGATCTGTTATTGGACGAAATGACATCGATCCCGGTTCCTTCCCGTCAAAACTGTAAATCCTTCGCAAATTCCCGTCAAACGACTTGACAACTTCCCGGCGAAGGCTTAAACTTTAGTAAGCTAAATTACAGCAATAAATGCGATGAAGGCATTATGCCTGCTGCGGATCACTTCAGAGAGCCGGCGGTCGCTGCGAGCCGGCGTGTACGCAGAGGGGCAGTCTCATGCCAGAGCAGATTTCCTGAAAGGACGTCCAGGCGGCGTTCGGTAAGGGAATCCGGAAGCCCCGTTACCATGGCTAAGCGCTTGCTGGAGCGCTGATGAGCGGCCGCGCACGCGGCAACCCGGGTGGTACCGCGGTTTGATAGAATTCGAATCGTCCCGAAGGCGCAAACCTCGCGTTTGCACCTCCGGGACGTTTTTTCGCCGCCGCCCCACAAAACGATCCATATCCAATAAGGAGTGACACGATGAAGACCATCAAATTGATTGACATGACGCTGGCCCTGCTGCCCACCCTGCGTCAAGGGGCGCTGACCTTCAAGGAGAAGCTGGAGATTGCACGGGGCCTGGACCGACTGAAGGTGGACGGCATCGAGCTGGCCCCCATCGACGGCGGCAAGGCCGACCAGCTGGCCGGCAAGACCATCGCGGCGATGGTGGCCCCGCCGCTGATCGCCGGGGTGGACGTGGCCGGCGGCGACGTGGCGGCCACCTGGGAGAGCGTGCGCGGCGCGAAGCAGGCGCGGCTGAACCTGCTGGCCCCGCTGTCCCCGGCGCTGA
>JAZSAA010000162.1:0-5048 GCA_045601625.1 Clostridia bacterium
GGGACAATAGCTGGTGCTGACGGGCAGCATGCCTTTTGTAACGGTAAATACAGGTTTCATCGCACTTCCTCCAGTATCTTCTTCGTCTTTTCAACGACCTCCAGCGACGTGGGCAGCATGCCGCCGACGCGGTGGATCAGCCTCACCGGCACGCGGCCCTTGACGCCCAGGTTGATGTCCTGGAGCATCTGGCCCATGCTCAGCTCGACGGATATGACCGCCTTCGTCTTGTCGGAGATCTGGTCGAACGCCTTGTAGGGATAGGGCCACAGGCTGATGGGGCGGATCATGCCGGCCCTGATGCCCTGGGCCTCCAGCAGCTCCATGGCCTCCCGGGCCAGGCGCGCCATCGTGCCGAAGGCCACGAACACGACCTCCGCGTCCTCGAGGTTCACGCACTCCACGCGCTCCAGTTCCTTCTCCATCTCGGCGTACTTCTCGTACAGGTGCTCCACGTGGGCCTCCAGCACCTCGGGCTGCAGCCGCAGGCTCTTGACCACGCTGCGCTCGCCCTTCTCGCTGCCGGAGATGGCCCAGGGCTTCGCCGTGGCGATCTCCGCGCTGGTGTAGGCGTGCTTGGGCTCGGGCAGCACCACGGGCTCCATCATCTGGCCCATCAGGCCGTCCGCCAGCACCATCACGGGGTTGCGGTACTTGTCAGCGATGGACGGAGCCTCGTAGAGGATGTCCACGGCCTCCTGGATGGTCGCCGGGGCGAACACGGGGATGCGGTAGTCGCCGTTGCCGCCGCCGCGGGTGACCTGGTTGTAGTCGGCCTGGCCGGGCTGGATCGAGCCGATGCCGGGGCCGCCGCGGGACACGTTGAGCAGCGTCACCGGCACCTCGGCGCCGCACAGGAAGCTCATGCCCTCCTGCATCAGGGCGATGCCCGGAGAGGACGAGGAGATAAAGCCGTTGCCGCCGGCCGCGCCGCAGCCGTAGGCCATGTTGATGGCGCCCAGCTCGCTCTCGGCCTGGAGGAACCTGCCGCCCCGCTTGGGCAGCTCACGGCTCATGAACTCGGGAATCTCGCTCTGGGGCGTGATGGGATAGCCGAAGTAGAAGCGCACGCCGCCGCGAATGACGGCCTCCGCGAAGGCCTCGTTGCCCTTCATCAATACCTTTTCGCTCATGCTTCCCCCTCCTCCAGCTGATAGATCTCGATCGCGCAGTCCGGACACACGGTGGCGCAGCTCTGGCAGCCGATGCACTGCTCCTGCTCGGTAATCTTCGCGGGACAGTAGCCCTTGGCGTTCACCTGCGTGTCCATCTCGATGATCTGCTTCGGGCAAAAGCTCTTGCACAGCTCGCAACCCTTGCAGCGCTCCCGGTCGAAGACGACCTTGAACCTCTTTGCCATTCTCTCTTGGCCTCCCTTGTTAGTGGTCTGCCTGTCGCCAGGCCCGCACCAGACATCGTTTCGCTGTCCGATGTGATATGTTCAGATCCTTCGCCACGTTGTCATCCCGAGCGAAGCGAAAGATCTTCATAGCCTCTATTTGTCGATCCAGCTGGGCCGCATGTACAGGCCCAGCGGCATGAGGTATTCGTACTGCCCCGCGATTTCGTCCCCCGACACGACGCTCTCGGGGAAGCAGTCGCACCACAGCAGCCGCCCGGTCTCGCGGCAGAATGCCTCGCACAGCCGGTGGCCCTTTTCGATATCAGATGCCCGGGTCTCCAGCAGCAGGTGGCAGTTGTTGATCACGCCGTCGATGCGCCGACCGGTCTTGCGCTCGATGGCCTCCATGTGGGCAAGCGCGCCCTCCAGGTCCCTGGTCTCGGGGCGGTTGGCGTTCACAACGATCAGGAACAGCGCCTCCTCGGGGCCGAGGTACTTTCCGAACTGGTTCAGCACCAGCGCGCCGGTGTCGTTGCCGCCCACGTCCACGATCACCCGGCAGTCCCGATCCTCCAGCGGCGCGCGGATGTTCGCGCCCAGGGCGGGCAGCTCGGCGGTGATCTCGTACTCGTAAGCGTTGCCGTAGACGGAAACCCCGGCGGCCTCCAGCGTTGCCTTGCGCTCCCGGGATCGGAAGTAGGGGTTGGCGATGTCCAGATCGATCAGGGCCAGCCGCCTGTAGGGGCCGTAGCCCTTTTCAGCCAGCCGCATGGCCAGGCTCACGCAGAACTCGGTCTTGCCGCTGCCGTAGTGGCCGGTGACCACCATGATCCGCCGGTCCGGCGCGCGGATTCCGCTGAATTCCGGCATACCGTCCACCCCCCTTTGCCGACATCGAAAAGAAGCAGGATTCTACGACTGCGCCCTGCGCATCCGTCCAGAATGACAGTGGCGCGTCGCCTGTCGCCCTGAGCGAAGCCGTGGCCGCGGGCTTCGCGAAGCGTCAGGCATCTGCACCCTTCAACGCTTTAAATTAATCTACCAGCTTCGATCCCGCTTGTCAAGTAACAAATGCCGTCAAAACCCGAACATTCCACTGTCCGCAAAAGATTTCATTCGACTTTATTCCCGTCATAATTTAAATTTAACCCCGAAAAGCTTTGACATCGGCCCATTCCAGTGATAGAATAACTTCAATCGAATATTCACCAAAGGCGATGACGAAGACGGCAGAGTTCCGGGGTGCACAGAGAGTCGGCCACATGCTGCAAGGCCGATCACCGAAGGCTCAAACGCCCATCACTTCCGAGCCGGAAGCCCGAAATATCCCCAGGGATACAGTAGACGCTTCCCGTGAAAGCTGCGTAAAGGCTTAGGGCTTGATGGAGCCTGAAGGGGCGCGGAGACGCGCAATTTGAGTGGTACCGCGGGTTAATTGCAACTCGTCTCAAACGATGCGGTAAGAATGCATCCGTGAGACGGGTTTTTTTGTTGACAGGCCTGCCATATCAGCCTTGACCGGATTGGGATTATTCGATTGACCTGCGGCACGACCGACAAAGGAGGAGAATTCCGATGAACGCAACAGAGATGACCGGCATGCTCTACGAGGTCGGCACCCGAATCAAGGCCCTGCGGGAGATCGCGGGCTATTCGGTGGTCTACATGGCCGAGCAGACCAAGCTGGACGTGGAGACCTACATGATGTACGAGGCCGGCAAGGCCGACCTGCCCTTCACCTTCATCCACAACTGCGCCCGCATTTTCGGCGTGGACATCACCGACCTGATCGAGGGCCGGAGCGCCAACCTGCGTTCCTATACCGTCACCCGCCAGGGCGAGGCCACCATCACCGCCAAGGAGGAGGGCATCGTGATCGGCAACCTGGCCCCGCTGTTCAGCAAGAAGATCGCAGAGCCCTTCTGGGTCACCTACAGCTACTCCGAGGAGCTGCAAAACCAGGAGATCCACACCCACTCCCACCCCGGCCAGGAATTCGACCTGATCCTCTCCGGCGAGCTGCTGGTGCGCATCGGCGACCATGTGGAGCACCTCAGGGAGGGCGACAGCATCTACTACGACTCCTCAACCCCCCACGGCGAGATCGCCACCGGCGGCAGGGACTGCACCTTCGTGGCCGTGGTCATGCCCGGCGAGGAGACCGAGCAGGAGAAGCTGGTGGAGGCGGTCATGCCCGTGCGCCTGCCCAAGCGCCACATGGTCTACGACGACTTCGTGGAGCTGGACGAGGACGGCGAGGGCCACCTGCTGCACATCGAATTCCCGAACCGGGAGAACTTCAACTTCGCCTTCGACATCGTGGACAAGCTGGCCGAGCGCGAGCCCGACAAGCTGGCGATGCTGCACATCAACCGCAACATGGAGGAGACGCGCTTCACCTTCGAGGACATCAGCCGCAAGTCCAACCGCGCCGCCAACTACTTCAAGGCCCTGGGCATCAAGAAGGGCGACCGGGTGATGCTGGTGCTGCGCCGCAACTGGCAGTTCTGGGTGGTCATGATGGCGCTGCACAAGCTGGGCGCGGTGGCCATCCCCGCCACGGACCAGCTGCTGAAGAAGGATTACGAATACCGCTTCGAGACCGCCGGCGTCACCGCCATCTGCATGACCGCCGAGGGCGAAGGCGCGTCCCACGCCGAGGAGGCCTTCGAGACCTGTCCCTTCGTGAAGACCCGCATACTCTGCGGCGGCAAGCGGGAGGGCTGGCGCGACTTCGACGAGGAATACCTGCGCTACCGCTCCGCGTTCCCCCGCACCGAGGATTCCCCCAAGGGCTCGGACCCCATGGTCATGTTCTTCTCCTCCGGCACCACCGGCTATCCGAAGCTGGCCATGCACAACCACAACTACCCACTGGGCCACTTCATCACCGCCCACTACTGGCACTGCGTGGAGCCCGACGGCCTGCACCTGACCATCTCCGACACCGGCTGGGGCAAGGCGCTGTGGGGCAAGCTGTACGGGCAATGGATGAACGAGAGCGCCGTGTTCGTGTACGACTTCGACCGCTTCAACGCCCACGACATCCTGCCGATGTTCGCGAAGTACAACATCACCACCTTCTGCGCGCCGCCCACCATGTACCGCTTCCTGATCCGCGAGGACATCTCGAAGTACGACCTGTCCAGCATCAAGTGTGCCTGCACCGCGGGCGAGGCTCTGAACCCCGAGGTGTTCAACATCTTCAAGAAGAACACCGGGCTGTCCATCATGGAGGCCTTCGGCCAGACCGAGACCACGCTGGTGCTGGGCAACTTCGCCGGCACCACGCCCAAGGTGGGCTCCATGGGCAAGCCCAGCCCGATGTTCGACGTGGACCTGGTGGACCCGGACGGCAACCCGGTGAAGGTCGGCGAGCCCGGCGAGATCGTCATCCGCACCGACAAGGAGATCCCCTGCGGCCTGTTTGCCGGCTACTACGGCAACGAGGAGGCCACGAACGCCGTCTGGCACGACGGGCTGTACCACACCCGGGACATGGCCTGGCGGGATGAGGACGGCTACTACTGGTACGTCAGCCGCACCGACGACGTGATCAAGTCCTCCGGCTACCGCATCGGGCCGTTCGAGATCGAGAGCGTCATCATGGAGCTGCCCTACGTGCTGGAGTGCGGCGTCTCCGCCGCGCCGGACGAGATCCGCGGCCAGGTGGTCAAGGCGTCCATCGTGCTCACCAAGGGCATCG
>JAZSAA010000163.1:0-2914 GCA_045601625.1 Clostridia bacterium
GGATCCACCTGTTCCCATCCCGAACACAGAAGTTAAGCCTCAGCACGCTGATAGTACTTGGCTGGAAACGGCCCGGTAGGGTAGGTCGTCGCCGGATCTCATCGAGAGTCATTCGTTTGAATGACTCTCTTTTTTTATGTCATAGAGGTCAAGCGCGACAAAGTATTACACCCTTTGAAATATCGTCACAGGATGTCAATGGGTTGTCTACGGTTTGTCCATAAGCTATTACGAAACTAAGTTCTGTCACCGGTTGCCCGATTGTTTCCGTTTTTTGTTTGCGGCAATGTCTTTGCAATTGGGCGCGCCTTCGGATATGCTTGTAGAGTACCGCATTTCAGGAGGTGGCGCGACGATGATTTACAGGCGCGTTTTGGCATTGTTGTGTGCTTTGGCTGTGCTGGCCGTCGGCGCGGTGGCCGGGGCGGAGGGGCTGTATTTCGGCTCTCACCCGGAGGACGACGTGTACATGACCCAGACCATCGCCCACACCTGCACGCTGATCGCCTGCACGATGATGCTGCGCAATTATTCCTGCCAGCGGGGCAGCCCCTATTTGCAGGTGACGGAGACCGCCGTGGGACACTACGCCTGGACGAAGCAGTACGGCCTGGCCCACAATTTCAGGATCGGCCAGGTATCGGTGACCTGCAACGACGATATTCGCAACTGCCGGGACAAGAAGGCCTACCTGATCAACGTGCTGCAATACCACCGGGAGGGCGTGGTGATCTACGACACCGGCGCGCCCCACGCGATCTGGCTGTTCGGCTACGACGAGGATACCGACACCTTCTACTGCGCCGACACCATCACCCGCACCGGCGGCCGTGCCATACCGCTGGCGGAGTCCATCATAGCGGGCAAGACCCAGCAGGACAAGATCAACACCATCGACAAGATCTGGTATATACTGGATGAGGTGTAAAATACAGGGACCGCGCGACCGGCGCGGTCCTTTTCAGTATTAAATTCCAATAAAATACGTCGGAATTGATTGACGGACCGGCGAAATGGTGATAGAATACACATGCTAACCCGAGTGAAAAACTCGGAATTAATTGCCGGGAGGTGCACCATGAAGCTGTCGACCCGGGGCCGCTACGGCATCCACACGATGTACGATCTCGCCCTGAACGCCGATAACGGGCCCCAGTCCATCAAGGCCATCGCCGAGCGCGGCGGCATGCCCGAGGCATACCTTGAGCAGCTGATTGCCGGGCTAAAGAAGGCCGGGCTGGTGATCAGCACCCGCGGGGCCCAGGGCGGTTACATGCTGGCCCGGCCGGCGGGGGAGATCACCGTGGGCGACGTGCTGCGGACGCTGGAGGGCAGCCTGAGCCTGGTGGATTGCCTGGACGGCGAGGACTGCTGCGACAAGGCCTGCGCCTGCCCGTCGCGGATCGTCTGGCAAAAGCTGCGGGACGGCATGACCGCCATCGTGGACGGCATCACCCTCCGGGACATGGTGGAGGATTACAGGCGCATGAGCGCGCAGGAGGATACGACGACATGAGAGTGTACATGGACAACGGGGCGACGACCCGCGTGACCGAGCCGGTCATGGCGGCGATGCAGCCCTATTTTTGTGAGATCTACGGCAACCCCTCGTCGGTGCACGGCTTCGGCCGGGAATCCCGCAAGGCGGTGGAGGCGGCGAGAGCCCAGGTGGCGAAGGCCATCGGCGCGGAGCCGAGGGAGATCTACTTCACCGGCTGCGGCACCGAGGCCGACAACTGGGCGCTGCGTGGCGCGGCCCACGCAAACATGAAAAAAGGGAAGCACATCATCACCACCAACTTCGAGCACCATGCCATACTGCACACCTGCAAGCGGCTGGAGAAGGAGGGCTTCGAGGTCACCTACCTGCCGGTGGACCGCGACGGCCTGGTGACGCCTGAACAGCTGGAGGCGGCCATCCGCCCCGACACGGTGCTGGTGAGCATCATGTACGCCAACAACGAGGTGGGCACCATCGAGCCTATACCCGAGCTGGCAGCGGTGGCGAAGGCCCACGGCGTGCTGTTCCATACCGACGCGGTGCAGGCCATCGGCCACGTGCCCATCGACGTGAAGGCCCAGGGCATCGACATGCTGTCCATGTCCGGCCACAAGTTCCACGCCCCGAAGGGCATCGGCGCGCTGTACGTGCGCCATGGGGTGCGCATACAGCATCTGATGGAGGGCGGGGCCCAGGAACGCGGCCAGCGCCCCGGCACCGAGAACCTGGCGGGCATCGTGGGCATCGGAAAGGCCATCGAGCTGGCCACCGGGGATGTGGAGGGCCGCGCGGCGAAGATGGCCGCCATCCGCGACCACATGATCGAGCGCATCATGAAGGAGATCCCCCACGTGCAGCTCAACGGCCACCCCACCAGGCGCATGTGCGGCAACATCAACGTGTCCTTCTATTTCGTGGAGAGCGAGAGCATACTGCTGCACCTGGACTTCAAGGGCATCGCGGCGAGCTCCGGCTCCGCCTGCACCTCCGGGTCGCTGGACCCCAGCCACGTGCTGCTGGCCATCGGCGTCTCCCACGAGCACGCCAACGGCTCCGTCCGGTTGAGCCTGTGCGAGGAGAACACGATGGAAGAGGCCGACTACGTGGTGGACAGCCTGGTGGAGATCGTGGGCCGGCTGCGGGCCATGTCCCCGCTGTACTCCGATTTCCTCAAGGGCGTGGAGACCGTGGGGACGGAGGACTGACGCTGCCACAGGGAGCGTTCGGACGGGATAAATTCTGATTTGTCGCGGGGCGACAAATCAGAATTTTAGTGGTTAGTATTTAGTATTTAGTGGTTAGTGGAGGAGGAAATCCTAACGGATTTCTTTTGATTCAAGGGATCAAGAAACGTTGAAGCCTCTACCGTTTCCTTATAATCAAACAAATCCCGTAGGGATTTGCACCACCACT
>JAZSAA010000164.1:0-2062 GCA_045601625.1 Clostridia bacterium
TCTCCTTCTCTCAGCCGGTGTTCCGGCGTGATGCTCTTATGTTGGCCTCTTTTTCGCAAAATATACCGAAGCCGGAAATAATTACAACGATGCTGTGAATTCTTCCGGCATCGTGTTGACATCGCGCGGGCGGATGCTATACTTGAAATTGGATTTGCAGAGAAGGAAATACCGCACAATGCTCGCGGCCCATTAGCGGGTGAATTTCAGCCGCTTGCTGCCTGCATAAATCTCGATTACCCGCCAGGTAACCTTCGATTTTTGCAGTCCGCAATCGACTAAAATCCCCTCCGCTACTGAACCACTCGATTATGCGGCATTTCCTTAAATCAAACAAATCCGGTAACTATTCAGTCCCGGATGGATCTGTAGCTTCTATGGCGGCCCAGGGGCCACCGCTACAGGTTTCGTTCGTTGTAGCGGCGGCGCCTGCGCCGCCACGACCGAACAGATACCAAATCCGTCAGGATTTGTACCGCCACTGAATACAAACCACTAAATACTAAATGCTCGAATTCTCCAGCTCAACCACTTCCTCCAGCGCCCCCTCGATCGCATCCCAGCTGAAGCCCCTGCGCGCCAGCGCCTGGGACAGCTTCGCCCGCGCTTCCCGAGAGGGAAGCGCTTCGTATTTTTTCCAAAGCTTTTGGGCGGCCTGGAGGGCGGCGGCGCGCTGCTGTTCGTCGTCGAAGGCGGCGAGGGCGTCCTCGGCGTCGTCGTCGGAGATGCCCTTTGCGCGCAGCTTGCGCTTGAAGGCGTACAGGCCCACGGGCTTCCCGGCGCTCAGCTCCGCCATGCGCCGCGCGTAGCGGGCGTCGTCGATCAGTCCGCTCTCCGTCAGCCGTTCCAGCACGGCGTCGATGGCGGGCTGCACGAAGCCTCTGCGGCGCAGCGCGCTCGCCAGGTCGCGGGCGGTGCGCTCCGACCGGTCCAGGCAAGACAGCGCCGCCTCGTAGGCGTCGGCGAACTGGACCGCGGCCATGCGCCTCAGCCAGGCCTCCGGGTCGATCTCCTCGCCTTCGGCCAGGGGGCACTTGTCGAAGTGGGCCCTGCGCACCCGGGCGAGGGTCGCACCCTCCGCCACGATCTCCAGCATGCCCCGGTTTTCCCGGATTTCCGTAACAATGGCCATCGCCAGGCCCTCCGTTTCGATGGGATTGTGCAAATTATACACGGTATGACTTGACGGCTCTACCCCGTTTGTGTTATGATATATCCATAAGTGTACTGGGAGGGATTGTCCATGTCGGGACATAATAAATGGTCAACCATCAAGAATAAAAAGGCAAAGACGGACGCCGCGAAGGGCAAGATATTCACCAAGATCGGCCGTGAAATCGTGATTGCCGTCAAGACCGGCGGCAGCGCCGATCCCGCGCTGAACAGCAAGCTGAAGGACGTCATCGCCAAGGCGAAGGCGGCCAACATGCCCAACGACAACATCCAGCGCTCCATCAAGAAGGCTGCGGGCGAGGGCGAGTCCACCAACTACAAGGAGGTCACCTACGAGGGCTACGCGCCCTGCGGCGTGGCCGTCATCGTGGAGATCGTCACCGACAACCTGAACCGCACCGCCAGCGAAATGCGCCACATCTTCGATAAGTGCGGCGGCTCACTGGGCGCTACCGGCTGTGTATCCTGGAAGTTTGAACGCAAGGGCGTGATCGTGGTCGACAATGCCAAGGGTATGGACGAGGACGAGTTGACCATGCTGGCCCTGGATGCCGGCGCGGATGACGTGGAATACAACGAGGATTCCGCGGTGATCTACACCGACCCCAACGAATTCAGCCAGGTGCGGGACAATTTGGAGAATGCCGGCTGCACCTTCCTTTCCGCCGAGCGCGCCATGATCCCCACCTCGACCACCGCGCTGCCGGACGAGGAATCCGTCCAGAAGGTCACCAAGCTGTTGGACTGGCTGGAGGAGTACGACGACACCGAGAACGTCTATCACGATGCCGAGTTGCCTGATGACGACGAGGAAGAGGATTGACGGTTTGAAACAAAACCGAACAGGGACGCCTATCGGCGTCCCTGTTCGGTTTCTAAAACTGTCAAT
>JAZSAA010000165.1:0-4108 GCA_045601625.1 Clostridia bacterium
TATATGGGTATTATACTATAGAAAATGAAAAAATACAAGCTTTCACCGCCCTTATTTTCCCGGGAGGGATGCAGGAATTTCCGTATTCCCGGTCGAATAAAGAGAGCATGATTTACACCGACAGCTTTGTTTACATGCCAGAACTGAATACGCCGCGGCTGCTGTTGCGCAGGCTGACCATGCGCGACGCGGCCGACATCTACCATTACAGCCGCGATACCGAGGTGGCCCGCCACGTGCTGTGGGACGCCCATCGCTCGATCTCCGAAAGCCGTTCCTACCTGCGCTACATGCTGCGCCGCTACCGTAGCCATGAGCCCGCCAGCTGGGGCATCGAATGGCGGCAGACCGGGGAAATCATCGGCACCATCGGCTTTATGTGGATCCAGTCGGACAATTCCGCCGCCGAGGTGGGCTATTCCCTCTCCCGGGATTACTGGAACCGGGGCATCATGACCGAGGCCCTGAAGGCCGTGATCGAACACGGCTTTTTGGGCATGAACCTGAACCGCATTGAGGCCCAGCACGAGACCACCAACCCCGCCTCCGGCGCGGTGATGCGCAAGTGCGGCATGCAGCGGGAGGGCACCCTGCGACAGCGGCT
Organism: Clostridia bacterium; assembly: GCA_045601625.1. GTDB lineage: Bacteria > Bacillota > Clostridia > Christensenellales > Aristaeellaceae > UBA2862. The sequence goes on from JAZSAA010000165.1 coordinate 605, forward strand.
GTACAACAAGGGCCGCTATGTGGACGTGGAGCTGTACGCGATATTGCGCAGGGAGTACAGTAACCGCAGAAAATGACAGGGCAAAAAAACGGACGGCGTGCCGTCCCTTTCCTTCCCCTCTCATCCGGCGTTTACTGCACCGATTCGCCCCGGTCCAGCTTCATGATCATGTCCACGCGGCGCTGGTGGCGTCCGCCCTCGAAGCCGGTGTTCAGGAACACGTCCAGGATGCCCTCGGCCATCACGGGGCCGATGGTGCGCGCGCCCATGGCAATGATGTTGGCGTCGTTGTGCTGGCGGGCCAGCGCGGCGCTGACAGGCTCGGAGCACAGCGCACAGCGCACGCCGTGGATCTTGTTGGCGGAGATCGAGATGCCGATACCCGTGCCGCAGATCAGCACGCCCCGTTCGCATTCGCCGGAAACCACTGCCTTTGCGACCCGTTCGGCGAAGCAGGGATAGTCGTCCGACGAATCCGGATCGTCGCTGCCGAAGTTGACCACCTCGTACCCCTTTTTCACGAGGTACTCCAACAGATGCTGCTTGAACGCCACGGCGCCGTGGTCGTTGCCGATCGCTATTTTCATATCCAACACTCCCCTGTATACAGTATTAACTTCAGTCCTCTGCTAAACTATACCGCATATTTCAACGGATGTCAATGTGACGAGACAAGATTTGCAGGCAATCGTTTGCAAAAACCTGTTGGACCGGGTCATTCCTGCCGTCGTTCAATACATGGCGATAATATGCTTCGACCGCGCTCGGCATGACAACACAGCGTCGTTTGTCGTGCCGGGCGCAGCCGAAGCATCTGTACGAAGCGTTTTCAAGCCACATCCGGCAGCGCTAAAGAAGCAGCGTCATCGCAAGCGATTGTCCAGACAGTTTTTATGCCGCCTCCCCCGCCGGGTTGACGTGGATCATGATATGCTTGACCTGGGGAAAGGCCCGCTCCACCTCGTCGTGGACTGCCTCGGCGATGGCGTGGGCGTCCCGGAGGGTCAGCGCGTCATCCAGGGCGATCTCCAGCTCCACGTAGAGCCGGCTGCCGAACTCACGGGTGCGCAGCACGTCGATGCGCTGCACGCCGGGATGGGCCGACACGCAATCCCGGATCTGCCCCTCGGTTTTCGCGTCGCCGCTGTGGTCCACCATGCGGTCCACGGCGTCCCGGAAGATATCGAAGGCGGCCTTGACGATGAAGGCGCAGATCACCACGCTGGCCAGGGGGTCCATCATCGGCACGCCCAGCCGCGCCCCGGCGATGCCCACCAGCGCGCCCACCGAGCTGAGGGCGTCGGAGCGATGGTGCCAGGCGTCCGCCATCAGCGCGGGCGACGCGAGCCTGCGGGCATGGGCACGGGTGTACCAGAACATGCCCTCCTTCACCGCGATGGACACGATGGCCGCCGCCAGCGCCAGCAGGCCCGGCACGGGCCTGTCCCCCGCCTGGCCCTCCAGCACCTCCCGGGCCCCGTTGTAGCCGATGACCAGGCCCGTGGCCAGCAGCACCCCCGCCAGCACGATGGCGGCCACGCACTCCATGCGCTCGTGGCCGTAGGGATGCTCCCGGTCCGGAGCCTTGCCCGACAGCTTAAGGCCGACCATCACGATGAGCGTGCTGAAGATGTCCGAGGCGGAATGCACCGCGTCGGAGATCATCGCCCCGGAATGGGCGATCAGCCCCGCTGCCAGCTTTCCCGCGGACAGCAGCAGGTTGACCAGTATGCTGACGCTCGAAACCCTGAGCGCCTCCCGGGATTGGTTTTCCATCGAAATGCCTCCCTCAACCCGCCGAATATAAAAAAAACGCGGGCAAGTCATCTTACGACTGTCCCGCGGATCATATTCGCCCGCTATCACTTCCGTGACCCGGCTCCCATGGGCCTGTTCAGATGTATTTTACCTTATTCCCGCGAAAATTGCAAGTAAATATTCCAGCGATTGAACCCTCGCGGGATTTTTGGTATAATTCTGTCAGAGCAAGACGCCGGAGAACGGCTCGGGAACCGAAAATTACACAGGAAAGGACAATCGACATGACAAAGGACATACGCCTCATCGCCCTGGATCTGGACGGCACGCTGCTGACCACCGACAAGCGCCTGACCGAGCGCAACCGGGCCGCGCTGCAGGCCGCCAGCGAAGCGGGCATCACCATCGTCCCGGTCACGGGCAGGATCTTCCGCGGCCTGCCCCAGCCGGTGCTGGACTGGCCCTTTCTGAAATACGCCATACTCTCAAACGGCGCGGCCGTCTACGACGTGGCCAACGACCGGATGCTCTGCCGGGCCGAGATCCCGCTGGCCCAGGCCCTGGAGATCATGGCCTGGCTGGATGGGCAGCCGGTGATATACGACTGCTACGCGGACGGGCAGGGCTTCATGACCGAGGCCATGTGGAACCAGATCGACCGGTACGCCTGGAGCCCCATCGTCGTGGAATACATGAAGTCCATCCGCAAGCCGGTACCGGAGCTGAAGGCATTTCTGCGGGATCGGGGCAGCGACCTCCAGAAGATCCAGGCCTTCTGTGCGGACGAGGCCACCCAGCGCCGCCTGCTGGGCCACATGCCCTTTACCGGCATCGCCGTGTCGTCCTCGGTGCCGCGCAACCTTGAGATCAACCACGAAAGCGCCACCAAGGGCCACGCCCTGCTTGCCCTGGCGGCGCATCTGGGCCTGAAGCGGGAACAGGTGATGGCCTTCGGCGACGGCCTCAACGACATCAGCATGATCGAGAGCGCCGGCGTCGGCGTGGCCATGGGCAACGCCGTGGAGGAAGTCCTTCGCGCGGCGAACAGAGTCACCGCCACCAACGACGAAGACGGCGTGGCGGCGGTGGTGGAGGAGCTGGTGCTTTGACAAATTCTGATTTATCAAGCAGGGCTCGATAAATCAGAATTTGAGTATTTAGTATTTAGTGGTTAGTATTTAGTGGCGGTGCAAATCCCTACGGGATTTGTTTGATTATAAGGAAACGGCAGAGGTTTCAACGTTTCCCGATTCTTTGAATCAAAAGAAATCCGCAAGGATTTCCTCCTCCACTAACCACTAAATGCTAAATACTAAATACTGAATTCTGATTTGTCGCAGCGCGACAAATCAGAATTTGCCGTCCCTTCCACCTAAAATGGCATCCACCCGCCCAATACCGCCTCCGGCGTCACTCTCGCGGCTTCTTCGTCGCTCAGGATCGCCTGGCCGGGGTGGCGGGTGGAGAGGTCGGCGCGCGCGCCGGTGGTGGCCCACTCGCCGCAGCGGCGGGTGATCGGGCGCACGCCGTCCCAGTTCCGCCAGTCCTCGAAGCCGGCGGGGTTGACGTGCTCGTCCATGTCGCAGGCCAGGAACAGCGTCCGGGCCCAGGCGCGCCAGGGGCGGCCCAGGCTGCCCGCGCCGGCTTCGCATCCGCCCGTCAGACGGCAGCGGTGGAACACCAGCCCCCAGGGCTGGGCCTCGGGGGTGTTCGCCGCCGTGTCCCAGCCGCCCCGCCGGTTCATGA
>JAZSAA010000166.1:0-2551 GCA_045601625.1 Clostridia bacterium
GTCTTCTTCGATATGTTCACCCGGGACAGCTCCAGCGCCTCCGCCAGCGCCGGGTCCTCCTGGGCGATCAGGTTTTTCCAGAGTTCAGCCATAAGCTATATTTTACCTGCCTTGCGCAGTTTATAGATCAGATAAAAAATCAGCGTGCCGACCAGCACCGTGGTCGCGATCGAGCCCTCGTAGCCGTACACCTCCTGATAAAAGGCGTTGTCGGCATTCAACGTCCCATGAAACAGCCCAATGGATGCGCTTTCGCCGCTGTTGGATATGCCGAAGAGGTAGGTCTGGGTATAATTCCAGGCGGTGTGAAAGCCGCAGGCGATCCAGAAGTTGCCCTCCTGACGTACCAGCAGGCACAGCAGCACGCCCAACAGGAACACGTCAAGACAAAACATGGTGTTGAAGCCGAAGTATTCCATGTTTACGATGTGGTGAAAGATGAACAGCGTGCCGCTGACGAAGCACACCGCGTCCCAGCTGTGCCTTTCGCCCATCACGGCGGGCACGTAGCCCCTGAGCAGGATTTCCTCCGCCGAGCACTGTATGAACAGCGGCAGTATGGCCGGGATCAGCCGCCAGTCAAAGCGATTGAACCTGAAGGTCACCGCGCCTGTGAGGGCGGCCAGCAGGGTCAGTGATCCCAGCAGTGCAAAGCCCAGCGCCAGGCCCTTTCCCAGGGCCGTGAGCTTTCTTCCGGGGCTGCCCTCGGTGAATACGCCCAGCGCCCCCGGGCAGGTCAGGGCCATGAAGGCGAGAGACAGCAGGATCGGTATGATGATCCAGAAATTCGCGTTGTAATAGAGGCCGAATTCCGGACCGATCAGCGGCGAAAAGAGGTCAAACCGGCGCTGGAGCCTGTATTTGATCCACAGGCCGCCGTTGTAGATCAGCAGCTCGACCAGAGCGATGAACAGCAGGTTGGTCTGGACCTCCCGCCACGCCTTTGACTCTGTTCTGAAAAGCACCTTCATACGTCCTCCCTGGTAAAACATGGTGTATATTCTCGTAATTGCGCCTTTAACCGCCCGTACACTGCGCAGTCCTTCCATTGGCCGTCGTGCCAGGTGTGGCGCCTGAGCAGCCCCTCCATCTCAAAGCCGCACTTTTCCAGCACCCGGCGGGAGCCCAGGTTTTCGGCCAGGCAGCTGGCCGTCACCCGGCAGGCGTCACCGGCGAAGATGTATTCCAGCGCCGCGGTGACGGCCTCGGTGGCGTAGCCCCGGTTCCACAGGTCCCGGCGCACGAAGTAGCCCAGGCCATAGTGCGCGCCGCCCTCGCCGCCGTCGATCACGTGCAGCCCTACAGACCCCGCTGCCGCGCCGGAGGCCTTCTCCACGACCATCAGGTTGTAGCGCAGGCGGAAGCTGGCCTCGTCGTCCCGCATCACGGAATGGAGATAGGCGTCGGTCCCGGCGAGGTCGCCGTGGTACATATCGGGGATATACCAGGTTGTCGCCGGGTCGCTGAGCATGGCGTGCAGCGGCATGAGGTCGTCGGGGACGTGCTCCCGGAGGATCAGCCGCGGGGTTTCGATGTGAATCATGTGGGTGTTGGCCGTGGGCCGGAGGATGTCGGTCATCGGGCCGCGACCATCCTGCGGATCTCGGCGATCAGCTCGGCGGCCAGGTCGCCGCCCTTGATGGGCCGGGGCGGCTGGTCCTTCACAAACAGCACCCCCGCGCCGTCCTTTCCACCGGCCACGCCCAGGTCGGCCTCCCGGGCCTCGCCGGGGCCGTTGACCACGCAGCCCATCACGGCCACCTTCAGCGGAACCCGGATGTCGGCAGTCTTGGCGCGCACCCGGCGGGCGATGCCCTCCACGTCGATGCCTGTGCGGCCGCAGGTGGGGCAGGAGATGATCTCGATGTCGTCCCGCCGCAGCCCGCAGGCCCGGAGGATCGAAAGCCCCGCGGGCACCTCCTGCACCGGGTCGCCGGACAGGGACACCCGGATGGTGTCGCCGATGCCCTCCAGCAGCAGCGCCCCGATGCCCACGGCGCTCTTGACGATGCCCACGTCGGCGGTGCCGGACTCGGTGACGCCGATGTGCTGGGGATAGTCGCAAGCCTTGGAAGCCAGCCGGCACGCGGCCACCATCTTCCGCACGTCGGTGGCCTTGAAGGACATGACGATGTCGTCGTAGCCGGCCTTTTCCAGCATCCGGGCGTGGTTCAGGCCGCTCTCCACCATGCCCTCGGGGGTGACGCCGCCGTATTTTTCCAGGATGTCCTTTTCGATGCTGCCGGAGTTCACGCCGATGCGCACCGGTACCTTGTGAACCTTCAGGCAGTCGGCCAGCTCGCGCACATGGGCCTCCCCGCCGATGTTGCCGGGGTTGATGCGCACCTTGGCGATGCCGTTCTCCACCGACTGTATGGCCAGCCGGTGGTTGAAGTGGATGTCCGCCACCAGCGGCACCGGACTGCCGTCCACCAGCGCGCGCACGGCTTCGGCGCAGGCTTCGTCGTACACTGATACGCGCACGATGTCGGCCCCGGCGTCCGCCATGGCTTTGATCTGCGCAAGCGTGGCGGCCACGTCCCGGGTATCG
>JAZSAA010000167.1:0-4170 GCA_045601625.1 Clostridia bacterium
TTGATTATAAGGAAACGGCAGAGGTTTCAACGTTTCTTGATTTTTTTGAATCAAAAGAAATCCGCAAGGATTTCCTCCTCCACTAACCACTAAATGCTAAATACTAAATACTGAATTCTGATTTGTCGCCTCCGCGACAAAACAGAATTTGCCTGCCTGATTACAGACTTCAAATTAAACAAGGAGGATTCCATCCGTGATTGACTTCGACATCGATTCCCTGAAATTCAACGCCCACGGGCTGATCCCGGCCATCGTGGTGGACGCCGCCACGAAGGACGTGCTGACCCTGGCCTACATGAACCGGGAGAGCCTGAAAATCTCCATGGAGAAGGAGCTGACCTGCTTCTTCAGCCGCTCGCGGCAGGAGCTTTGGCTGAAGGGCGAGACCAGCGGCAACTACCAGCACATCGTGTCCATCACCGCCGACTGCGACCGGGATGCGCTGGTGGTGCTGGTGAACAAGGACGGCCCCGCCTGCCATATGGGCACCGACTCCTGCTTCACGAACCCCGTGTTCGAGAGCGAGAACAACCACGCCTTTACGCTGGAAGGCCTGATGAAGCTGATCGAGGGCCGCAAGACGGAAAAAAAGGAAGGCAGCTACACCACCTACCTGTTTGAAAAGGGCATCGACAAGATATTGAAGAAGGTCGGCGAGGAGAGCACCGAGGTCATCATCGCGGGCAAGGCCGGCGACAGGGCCGAGACGATCTACGAGATCGCGGACCTGACCTACCACGTGATGGTGCTGATGATCCAGATGGGCATCAGCCTGGAGGACATCCACGACGAGCTGGCCTCCCGCCACGTGATCGACCACAAGGTCAAGCAGGAGAAGATGACGGGGAAATGACGTAATACTCCTCTCAGTTTAGCCCAGCGATCCCGTGAGCAACTTTTCCGCCCTGGCTGCGTCAAGCCCCCCTTGACTGCCAAAAAAATGATACCCCATGGCGAAGCGTCGCCATGGGGTATTGTTATTGCTTCCCTTATGCGTCCCGGGACGCGATCTCGATGCACAGCAGCATCGCGGGCTCCAGGGAGGCCGCGCCCCAGTTGCGGGCGTCGTAGGCGTCAGCGTCGGCCAGGGTGTCGGCTACGTAGAGGAACTGGCCGAACTGCACGTTGCGGAACTCCGCCACCGCGGAGAGCGCCGCGCACTCCATGTCCACCACGCCGCAGCCCTCGGCGCGGCAGCGGCGCACCTTGTCCACGGTCTCCCGGAAGATGGCGTCGGTGGTCCAGGTGTCGTGCTCGGCATAGGCGATGCCCTTCTCCTGAAAGACATCGACGATGCGCTGCTGCAGGGCGTAGTCCAGGAAGCTCCACCGGTGCGGGGGCATGTAGTGGTACGAGGTGCCCTCGTCACGCAGGGCCCGGCGGGGCACGATGAAGATGTTCTCCGGCAGGTCGATCAGCGCGCCGCAGGAGCCCGCCGACACGAACTGACGCGCGCCGTAGGCGATCATCCAGTCCATCAGTCCCGCAGCCACCGGCGCGCCCAGGGGGGCCTGGCACAGGCAGACCTCATCGGACACCCTGTAGACCGGGTAGTTCTTGGTGACGGTCTCATACACCGCCAGTACCGGCAGGTTGTGCTTGCGGGCGTAGTCGTCCACGATGTCGCCCACGAAGGGAAAGGCCACGCGGGGGGGCAGCTCGATGCCCAGCTCCTCGTGGTCGGGCTCCAGCACGGCGCCGGGCGCGCCGTCGTACTCAAGAATCGGATAATTGCTCATTCCATCACCTGTATTATCATCGTTTTGAGGTACTTGGTCTCCACGGATTGGGGCAGGATCGGGTGGTCGTAGCCCTGGGTGCGGAACTCCACCAGGCGGATGCGCTTCTTGGCGTCCCTGGCGGCCTGGTTGACCACGTCCTGGAACATCTCGGGCAGCACGTGCTGGCTGCAAGAGCAGGTGACCAGGAAGCCGCCGGGCCGCACCAGCTTCAGCCCCCGAAGGTTGATCTCCTTGTAGCCGCGGATGGCGCTTTGCACCGCGGCCTTGTTCTTGGTGAAGGCGGGCGGGTCGAGGATCACCAGGTCGTACTTCTCCCCCGCGTCGGTCAGCTCGCGCAGCAGGTCGAAGCAGTTGTGGGCCTCGAAGGTCACGTTGCCAAAGCCGTTGATCTGGGCGTTCTTGCGGGCCACCTCCAGCGCCTCCTCGGAGATGTCCACGCCCAGCACGCACTTTGCGCCGTACTTCGCCGCGTGCAACGCGAAGCTGCCGTTGTGGCAGAAGCAGTCCAGCACCCGCGCGCCTTTGCACAGCGGTTCAAGGGCAGCACGGTTTTGCTTCTGGTCCAGGAAGAAGCCGGTCTTCTGGCCGTGCTTCACGTCCACCAGGAAGTGGATGCCGTTTTCCACCATGTCCACCTCGTCGGGCACCTCGCCCCGAAGCAGCCCCGTGGTCTGCTCCAGGCCCTCGAGCCTGCGCACCGGCACGTCGCTGCGCTCCCAAATGCCCGCGGGCTTCACGATCTCCATCAGCAGGTCGCAGAGCATGTCCTTGACGCGCTCGATGCCAAGGGACAGAGATTGCAGCACCAGTATGTCCCCGAACTTGTCCACCACCAGACCGGGCAGGAAGTCCGACTCCGAGTAGATCAGCCGGCAGCTCATCGGGTCGCAGAGCAGCCTGCGGTAGTCCCAGGCATCCTGTATCCGGCGGGCGAAGAAGGCCCGGTCGCAGGGCTCGTCGTTTCGGGTGAGGACGCGCAGGGAGATCTGGCTGCGGGGGTTGTAGAAGCCCCGGCCGATGAACTTTCCCCGGAAGTCGGCCACATCCACGATGTCCCCGTCCTCAAAGGCGCCGTCCACCTTCTCGATCTCCGAAGCGTAGATCCACGGGTGTCCCCCGCGCACGCGGGTCTCCCGGGTCTTGCGAAGCGTTACCGTTGCCATCGTCCATCCTGCCTTCTGTGTGATAGGACGATTATAGCATAGCGTTGTAAACCCGCCGTTAATTTAAATGCAATAGAATCTTATATTGATTGATTATCGTTTGGAACCAAAACCCAGCCGTTGCCGTCAAACATTCAGAAATTAAACCACAGGAGGTTTGAGCCATGAAGAAGAAGGGATTGATGTTTGTCGCGCTGCTGCTGGCCGCTGCGCTGCTGGCGGGCTGCGCGCTGCCGGAGCTGCTTGAGCGCGCGACGGAGACCGCGCGGCTGAACGCCGCGAAGGACGTACCCGAGGAGATCATGGACGACGGCGAATACTACACCTATGAGACGGAGGCCGCCACGGAGGTCGGCCTGGTGGCGAACCAGCCCCTCTACGGCATACTCGGCCCCAACGAATACAACACCGAGGAATACGCCGCCGTGGCCGAGAACGGCTTCAGGAAGGTGGCCACCGACCCGCTGAACACCTTCTCGGCGGACGTGGACACGGCCTCCTACTGCAACCTGCGGCGGATGCTGAACGCGGGCTATGCCCCCGGCGACATCCCCAACGGCGCGGTGCGCGTGGAGGAGATGCTGAACTACTTCCGCTACGACTACGCCGCCCCAGAAGCCGGCGCGAAGTTCGGCGTGACGGCGCGGATGGCCCCCTGCCCCTGGAACCCGGCCAACGTGCTGCTGGCCCTGGGCGTCAGGGCGGCGGACGCGCCCGAAGCGGCCGACGGGGGCTCGAACCTGGTGTTCCTGGTGGACGTGTCCGGCTCCATGTTCGACGAGAACAAGCTGCCCCTGGCCCAGAGGGCGCTGGCCATGCTGGTGGACGAGCTGGGCGAAAACGACACCGTGTCCATCGTCACCTATGCCAGCGGCGAGGACATCCTGATCGAAGGCGCGAGCCCGGTCAGGGACAAGGCGAAGCTGCTCGCCGCCATCGACGCGCTGGAGGCCAACGGCTCCACCAACGGCCAGAGGGGCCTTGCCCAGGCCTACGAGGTGGCCCAGCGCTGCCTGCGACCCAAGGGGAACAACCGGGTCATCATGTGCTCCGACGGCGATCTGAACGTGGGCATCACCAGCGAGAGCGACCTGCACGACTTCGTGACCGAGAAGAAGCAGACCGGCATCTACCTGTCGGTGCTGGGCTTCGGCGACGGCAACTACAAGGACACCAAGATGGAGACCCTGGCCGACGACGGCAACGGCAACTACTACTACATCGACTCCATCCTCGAGGCCCGCAAGGTGCTGTGCGAGGAG
>JAZSAA010000168.1:0-3102 GCA_045601625.1 Clostridia bacterium
TGGACCGACGGCGACTCTACGGCGGCATCGACGGCTTCCGGGGGCTCCAGGCGGGGCTGCTTCTGCTGCTGGCCCCGGTGATCGGCGTCACCATGCGGTACGTCCACCGGCGCATCTCCAGGCCCATCATGCTGCTGGCAGGGGCGTCGGGGCGCATCGAGGCCGGGGAGCTGGGCGTCACCGTGCCCATGCACGGGGACGACGAGCTGGGCCGCCTGGGCAAGGCCTTCACCAGCATGAGCCTGCGGCTGGAGGAGCTGATCGACAAGACCTACAAGGAGGAAATCGCCCTGCGGGATGCCCGAATCCAGGCCATGCAGAGCCGCATCAACCCCCACTTCATCAACAACGCCCTGGAAACCATCAACTGGGAGGCGCGCATCGAGGGCTCCGGGACCATCTCGGCCATGGTGGAATCGCTGAGCGTGCTGCTCAACGCCAGCATGTCACGCAACGACCGGCGCATCGTCACGCTGAAGGAGGAGCTGGAGGTCGCAAGGGCCTACTTCTACTTCGTGGGGCTCAGCTACGGCGACCGGCTGACCACCTCCATGGAGATCGACGACACCGCGCTCACCACCACGGTGCCGGTGCTGACGCTGCAGCCCCTGATTGAGAACGCCGTGGAGCACGGCATCGCCCCCGAGGGCGGCGGCGAGATCCGACTTTGCTGCCGCCGCGTGGGCCCCTGCCTGCGGGTGGAGGTGGTCAACAGCGGCAAGGGCATCTCCCCGGAGGACCGACGGCGCATCGACGCCGCCCTTCGGGGCGACAGCCTGGGCGGCAGCCACATCGGCCTCTCCAACATCTGCACCCGGCTGCACCTGATCTACGGCGGCAGGGCCGGCATTGCCGTAGAATCCGATGCCGACGGCAACACCCATGTCACGCTGGACGTGCCCCAGGAGGATAAACGATGAAAAGAGCGCTTACTCTGATACTCGCCACCCTCTGCCTCGCCCTCCCCGCCCGGGCCGTATCCCTGCGCACAGTCAGCGCCTTCGGGGGCACGGACGCTTCAGCGCTGGCCTATGTGGAGCTGCTGCGGGAATACGAGGCGCAGACCGGCAACGTGGTGGAGGACAGCTCCGGCACCAGCGACGAGAGCTGGAAGGCCAGCGTATTGAGCGACTTTGCCGCCGGCAACGAGCCGGACCTGCTGTTTTTCTTCGCGTGCAGCGCCGACTCCGCGCCGATCCTGCGCAAGATGGTGCCCTTGTCTGAAATCAGCGCCGCCTATCCCGGGCTGGCGCTGCCGGAGAGCGACATCCTCCGGGAAGCGGACGGCAACGTCTACGCCATCCCGCTGCGGCCCTACTTCGAGGGGCTGTTCGTAAACACCGATTTGTTTGAGCAGTACGGCGCGCCGCTGCCGGACACCTGGGAACACCTGGAAGCCGCCGTCGGCATTTTCAGGGAGGCCGGGGTCGTGCCCATCGCCGTGTCCCTTTCGGACATCCCCCACTACCTGGCCGAGTGCGCGGTGCTGGCGGCCTCCACGCCCCTGGAATTCACGGCGCGGCCGATGGGCCCCGACGAGGTTCCCCATAGCTGGCTGCGGGGCATGGAATTGATCCGCCGCCTGTACACCCTGGGGGCGTTTCCGGAGAACGCGCTGGGCACCTCCGAGGCCGTCACCAGCGAACTGTTTCGACAAAAAAAGGCCGCGATGCAGATCGACGGCAGCTGGTTCGTCAATTCCCTGCCCGAGGAGAGCATGGACACCACCGTGGTCATGCCCATGCCCTCGCTGAACGGCGAGGGCGGCGCGATCATCGGCGGCGTATCCATGGGCTTCTACCTGACGCGGCGGGTGTGGGACGACCCCACGCGCCGGGACGCGGCGGTAGAACTGCTGGACTGGCTCACCCGGCCCGACCACCTGAAGCGTCTGGCCGCCCAGGAGATCACGGGAGCCCTGGCCGAATCCGCCGACGCCATGGCGGCGCGCACCTCGGACATGGTGCGCCCCATACAGGACGACATGAACAAAAACGCCCGGGAGCGCTGGCTGCTGGAATGCGTTCCGGCAGTGGCCGCAGGCGACATGACCGCCGAAGAGTGCTGGGCTCGGGTGATGGCCCTTGCGCCGTTTGGCGCACAGGGTGCGCCGCCATCTGCTGCCGCGTTGAATTGACCGGTGCTTGGGGGCCATAGATTCAAGCCCCAAGGACCTGCGTTGCGTTTCGACATTGCAAGCATCTTATGCCGAAGGAGGCGTAGTGTATGTATCGCGTGGCACTGGTGGACGACGAGCATATGATTATCGAAGGACTATCGAGAGTCGTCCCCTGGGAAAAGCTGGGCTGCACGGTCAGCGGCACGGCCTCCAACGGCAGGGAGGGGCTGGAGCTGGTGCGCAGGGTGAAGCCCCACATCCTGATGACGGATATCCGCATGCCCAACATGGACGGGCTCACGATGGTCGCCGCGCTGCGAAGCGAGTTCCCCGAGCTTCAAATTACCGTGCTCACCGCCTTCCGGGACTTTGAGTACGCCCAGACCGCGCTGAACCTGGGTGTGTGCCGCTATCTCCTAAAGCCCAGCAAAATGGACGAGCTGGACGAGGCCATCCGCGCGATGATATCCCGGCTGGACGCCCTGCCGAAGCGGGAAGCGCCCGAGCCGGCCGAGCCAGCGGGCCCAGCGGGCCTGGCAGGCAACTACATCGTGCGCCAGGCGCTGGACTACATGCGCGCCCACTGCGCCGAACGTCTGAGCCTCGCGGACGTGGCCGATCAGGTGTACGTCAGCCAGTGGCACCTTTCCAAGCTCATCAACAGGCACACGAACCAGAGCTTCCTCGACCTCCTCAGCGGCATGCGCATCGAAAAGGCCCGGCGTCTGCTGGCCAACCCCGGGCTGCGCATCCACGAGGTGGCCGAACAGTGCGGCTACAGCGACCTCGGCCACTTCTCCCGGAGCTTCAAGAAGCTCACCGGCTCCACACCGGGCGAATACCGCGACAGCGCGGTCCGCAACGGCAAGGCAGAGGTATAAAGGGACGGTTCCAAATAGGGAGTTCACCACGTCATACTTCCCTCAAATAAGAAATAGAAAAGATCCTGTGCGATGCAAGCCTGCGGCACGACTCCGCTTCGC
>JAZSAA010000169.1:0-4983 GCA_045601625.1 Clostridia bacterium
GGAAACGGCAGAGGTTTCAACGTTTCTCGATTCTTTGAATCAAAAGAAATCCGCAAGGATTTCCTCCTCCACTAACCACTAAATGCTAAATACTAAATACTGAATTCTGATTTGTCGCCCCGCGACAAATCAGAATTTATCTCAAGCCAGAAAGGAATCGCCTATGAACAAATACGCAACCAATCCCCTGAAAACCCGTGGGGACCTGATTCGCCTGGCGGTGGACCTGATCGAGCCGCTGGTGCCCTGCCTGTCCGAAGGTCGGGCGCGGCTGCACATCGGCGACTCCGGCGCGGTTTACGACGAGGCCGTCGCGGGCATGGAGGGTTTTTCCCGGGTGCTGTGGGCGCTGGTGCCGATGCTGGCGGGCAGGTGCCCGGAGGCGGAGAAGTACTGGGCGCTGTGGCGGGAGGGCCTCGTCAACGGCGTCGATCCCGAACACGGGGAATACTGGGGCGACATCGGTCCCTTCGACCAGCGGATGGTGGAGATGGCCGTGATGGGCATGGCCCTGTGCATGATTCCGGACCGCTTCTATTTTGAACTGCCGGAGGACGCCCGTCGCAACCTGTACAACTGGCTCAACCAGATCAACGCCTATGACATGCCCCAGAACAACTGGCTGTTCTTTCGGGTGCTGGTGAACTGCGGCTTTTTGAACGTGGGCCTGCCCGCAGACGAGGCGCGGCTGGAGGCCGACCTGGACAATCTGGAGACCCACTACTGCGGCGACGGCTGGTACTACGACAAGCCCGCCCAGCGGGATTACTATACGCTGTGGGCCTTCCACTACTACGGGCCGGTGTACGCCCGGTTCATGGGCAGGCGTGACCCGGAGCGCTCGGCGCGGTTCATCGACCGGGCGCGTCAGATCGCCCCGCGGTTCGCCGCCTGGTTCGACGGCGAGGGTCGGGCGCTGCCCTATGGCCGCAGCCTGACCTACCGCTTCGCCCAGGGGGCCTTCTGGAGCGCCTGCGCCCTGGCGGGAGTCAACGCCGAAGGGCTGGACTGGGGCGGGATCAAGGGGCTGCTGCTTAGAAACCTGCGCTGGTGGATGAAGCAGCCCATCTTCGACCGGGACGGCGTGCTGACCATCGGTTACGCCTATCCGAACCTGGTGTTCGCCGAGGGCTACAACGCCCCCGGCTCGCCCTACTGGGCCATGAAGGTGTTCGCGGTGCTGGCCCTGCCGGAGGACCACCCTTTCTGGCAGGCGGAGGAAAAGGACTATGTGCCGCCGAGGGCGCTGCTGGACGAGCAGGCCCGGCTGCTGCTGACCCGGGACGCGGACAATCGCTCGGTGATCGCCTACACCGCCGGCAACCACGCCTACGAGCACGCCCACGAGGACGAGAAGTACGAGAAGTTCGCCTACTCCACCCGCTTCGCCTTCTCCGCGGCGAAGGAGGCGGGCACGCTGAAGAAGGGGGCCTTCGACAGCATGCTGGCGCTGAAGGGCGAGCGGGGGCTGTGGCACGCCCGCAGCGGCTTCGATGATTTCACCCTGACGGAAAAGGAGGTCCGGTTCACCTGGCGGCCCATGGACGGGGTCGAGGTCGAGACCCGGCTGATCCCCTGGGAGAACTGGCACGTGCGCTGCCACGTCATCCGCACCGACCGGAAGCTGGAGGCAGCGGAGGGCGGCTTCGCCGTCTGCCGGGACTTCGCCGGCGCGCGCCCCTGCGACCGGGTGCGCAGCGTCGCCGCTGCCGATGCGGGCAGGGCTGCCGCGATCTGTGAGAGGGGCTCCTGCGCCGTGTTCGCCATCGAAGGCTACGACGGGGGCGAGGTGATCGAGGCCGAGCCCAACACGAACCTGATGTATCCCCGAACGCTGATTCCTACGCTGCGGGCGAAGCTGAACCCGGGGCAGACCCGCCTGGTGTGCGCGGTCTGCACCGCCGAGGACGGCGATTTGCCCGAGACCATTCCCCAGGAGGTGACGCGCCTTGCGCAACAATGCCTGTGACGCGCTGCACCGCGCGATTGAAAAATACCGGACCACGGCCCCGCTGGCGGCGGAGGCGGGCCTGCTGCCCTACCGGGGCGGCGAAAAGTGGCTGGCCTCGCCCTTTGACGGGGACAGCTGGTGGACCGGCGGCTTCTGGCCGGGGCTGATGTGGCAGCTCTGGGCTGCCTCGAAGGACGACTGGTTCAAGGGCGAGGCCCTGCGCGCCGAGGCGGTGCTCACCGCCCAGTTCCGGGCTTTCCAGCGCCTGAACCACGACGTGGGTTTCATGTACCTGCTGTCCAGCGGGGCCCATCACAAGCTGCTTGGGGATGAGCAGGCGAAGGTGGACACGCTGCACGCGGCAAGCCTGCTGATGGGCCGCTTCAACCCGGCGGGGTTCATCCGCGCCTGGAACGAGCCGGACCGGGTGGGCTATGCCATCATCGACTGTATGATGAACCTTTCGCTGCTGTTCTGGGCCAGCGACGTGACCGGCGACCCCCGCTTTGCCAGCGTGGCTCGCATCCACGCCGACACCACCCTGTGTACCTTCCTGCGGGAGGACGGCTCGGTGTGCCACATCGTGGAATTCGATCCGAATACCGGCGAAAGGGTGCGGGAGCACGGTGGCCAGGGCTACGCCGAGGGCACGGCCTGGTCCCGGGGACAGGCGTGGGGGCTGTACGGCTTCGCGCTGGCCTTTGCCAACACCGGGGACGAACGCTATCTCGAGGCGTCGGAGCGCGTGGCCCGCTTCTTCATGGCCCACATCCGCCCCGACGGACTGACGGACTGCGACTTCCGCCAGCCGCCCCGGCCCGAAAGGCTCGACAACATCGCCGGGGCCATCGCCGCCTGCGGGCTGATCGAGCTGCACCGGCTGACCGGAAGACAGGAATATATGGAAGCGGCGGAGAAGCTGCTGGATGGGCTGATCGACCGCTGCTGCGACTGGTCGAAGGACACCTGCGGCATCCTGACCCACTGCACCGCCAGCTATCACGACGACGCGGCCGGCGTCCACACGAATATCGTCTACGGCGATTACTTCTTCGTCGAGGCCCTCGCGCGCCTGACGGGCGCCGACCCGATGCTGTGGCGGGCGGCCCGATAACCCCGCGCCAGAAAGGAAAGAGGTCCATGTCCATACAAAACGTCCGCGCATACCTCGCCCCGCTGGGGCTGTCGGAGCGCATCCTTGAATTTGAGACCTCCAGCGCCACGGTGGAGCTGGCGGCCCGGGCGGCGGGGGTCATCCCGGCGCGCATCGCCAAGAGCCTGAGCCTGATGCTGCCGGAGGGACCGATCCTGCTGGTGACCGCCGGGGACGCCCGCATCGACAACCCCCGCTTCAAAGCCCAGTTCCACGCCAAGGCGAAGATGCTGGGCGCAGACGAGGTGCTCCAGCGCATCGGTCACGCCGTCGGCGGTGTCTGCCCCTTCGCCATCCGGGAGGACGTGCGCACCTTCCTGGACGTTTCGCTGAAGCGCTTTGACACGGTGTTCCCCGCCTGCGGCAGCGCCAACAGCGCCATCGAGCTGAGCTGCGACGCCCTCCAGGCCGCGGCTCAGAACTTCGCCGGGTGGGTGGACGTGTGCAAGGACTGGCAGGATGCCACATTGTCTTAACATGATACCGGATTTTTCATCTTATTTCAAAAGTATTAAAAATCATTGACAATTATTGTAACAAGTGCTATAATCAGTGCATCGTGAAAATCTGTATACTGGAGAAATAGCCATGAGAGTTACTTACACGCCGATGAAGCGCCTGATATTGCTGCTGGCGCTGGCGCTCTTGATGACGGCGCTGCCCCAGGCGGTGGCCGAGGGCAGCTTTGAGGCCGTCGTGGCGGTGGACGGGATGAAGGTCTACGCCCAGGCCAAGCCCCACGACGTGCTGGCCACGCTGCCCCTGGGCACGGTGGTCACGGTGCAGCGTTGGTCCGGCAAGGCCGCGCTGGTCACCGTGAACGGCGTCACCGGCGTCGCCAGGGTCTCCGAGATGACCCGGAGCACCCAGAGCGCCGCGCCGACGGCCAGCCCCACACCCGCGCCGAACCAGACGATGTTCACCAACCAGGCCACCCGGGTGTACCGTCGCCCCAGCGCGGCCAGCCAGTACGCCACCCTCAGGGCGGGCGTGGCGGTGCAGGTGCTGTCCGTCAACGGCGATTACGCCCAGGTTTCGATGAACGGCAAGGTGGGCTACATGCTCTACAGCCACCTGAGCGCCTCCGTCACGCCCACAAGCGCTCCCGCGACGACCTCCGCCAGCATCCCCGTGGTGACCCTCGTGGAGGCCCAGATCTACGAAAACGCCAACTATTCCGGCCAGGCCGTGACCGTGCGCAAGGGCTACAAGCTGATACTTCTGGCCGTGAACGGCGAGGTGGCCATGGTCACCCGCAACGGCATGATCGGCTACCTGCCCGTGGCCTGCCTGAAGAAGGACAGCTCCCCCGAGGCCGCCCAGGCCCTGAGCGAGGCCCAGTCGAAGGCCAACCCCTTCGCCAAGGACAGCAACGAATACATCATCTTCGATTTCCTGATCAACGAGATGAAGCTGAACCGCGCCGCCACCATGGGCGTGATGGCCAACATGTACTGGGAATCCGCCTACAAGTCGGTGATCGACGGCGACGGCGGCACCAGCTATGGCCTGTGCCAGTGGCACGCCGGCCGAAAGACCCGGCTGATCAACTGGTGCACCGAAAACGGCCTGGACTACAACAGTGTAGAGGGCCAGCTGAAGTTCCTGCAGTACGAGCTGCCCAACTTCTACCCCTCGGTGGACAGCTACATCCGCCAGGTGGAGAACACTGCCGACGGCGCCTACGACGCGGCCTACTTCTTCTGCTTCAACTTCGAGGCCCCCGCCAATCGCACCGCCCAGTCCACCAAGCGCGGCAACTACGCCCGGGACACCCTGTTCCCTAAGAAGTGAGCCGATACGATGAAGGGGCTGCTTCAAAACGAATAACCATACGCTGTAAACCTTTTGTAGGGGCGGCGTTGCGCCGTCCGCCGGG
>JAZSAA010000170.1:0-36469 GCA_045601625.1 Clostridia bacterium
AGCTGGAGGGCTTCAACAACAAAATCAAGGTCGCTAAGCGAATTGGCTATGGCTATAGGGACGATGAGTATTTCTTTACCCTTGTTCGCTTTCTTGCTCTACCTGTTCCTTGGCTACAATCCCACAACTTTCCGTGAAGAGCCGCTTTTTTTATCTCAATCTAAAGATGTACAAGCATGCGAGGGCATTTTTCGACATACCAAGCCGAAGGCCCGCAGGCTTGCTGGCGGCAAGTCAAGGGGCTTCAACGCAGGTATGACGAAAAAGACACCGCAGGATTGTATAGGTTTAGGCTGAGATTAGTATTATTTGCGTTGATACTACTTTTCCTTGTAATACAGCATGCAGTGACAGTAGCCCTCGAAATCAGGGTCAGCGATCTGGCTTCGGAATTCCTGGCACATGCATTTGTTTTCCGGGGTCCTCGCCAGCCGGCAGGGACAAAAGCCGCCCGTCTGCTTCAGGCCCTCCTGGATATGGCGAACGACCTCCCGGTCCTCGTTGAAACGCACCTTCATCGACATAAACCTCCTTGCTTTACCTGATATCTATGCCCGTCGGCGTTGATTTTTGCCGGTACAGGGCTTATAATGGAAACCGCGGGCGGATTGCATCGCTTTCGCCCTGAAGACAGGGGGGGACCACACGTCATGCTTGGCGACTGCCACATTCACATGGTATTGGACGGCGTCTATTACAGGGCCGCCATCGACGCCCACAGGGGTCATGTGCGCGACGACCTGATTCGCGGGGTGCTCGCGGGCTATGAGCGCGCGGGAGTGACCTATCTGCGGGACGGCGGCGACGCCTTCGGCGTCTGCCAGAGGGCAAGGGCGCTTGCGCCGGAATACGGCATCGAGTACCGCGTCCCCTGCTTCCCGATCTGCATGAAGGGCCGCTACGGCGGGTTTATCGGCCGCACCTTCGAGACGATGGCCGATTACCGCGCCCTGGTGGCAGAGGTGGCCGAGGACAGGGGAGACTTCATCAAGATCATGATCTCCGGCCTGATGGACTTCGATCGCTACGGGGTCGTCACCAGCACGCCGCTGACGGCAGGCCAGATAAGGGAGATGATCCGGATCGCCCACGGCGAGGGCTTCGCGGTGATGGCCCACGCCAACGGCGCGGCGACGATCCGCGCCGCGCTGGAGGCGGGAGTGGACAGCGTGGAGCACGGCGCGTACATGGACGCCGATACCGTGCTGGCCCTCGCCCAAAGCGGCGTTGCATGGGTGCCCACGCTGTCCACCGTGGGCAATCTCATCGGCAACGGCAGGTTTCCCGACGAGGTGCTCAGACACATACTGGACGACCAGCTGCGCAACATCGCGGCGTGCGCCGGTCAGGGCGGCGTCATCGCCCTGGGCAGCGACGCAGGCGCGTACTGCGTCCATCATGTCCGGGCTGTGAGGGATGAATACGAATGGCTCCGGCGCGCGCTGGGCGAACGGACGTACGCCCTGCTCGCAGCCGGGGAGGCACAGATCCGCCACCGGTTCAGGCGGGAGGCCTGATGGCGCAGGGAGGTGAGACGCATGACGCTGAACGATATCCGAGAAGCGCTGTTTGAACTGGGAGACGAAAAATACCGCGCCTTCCAGGACAAGCTGATTCCCTCGGTAGACCCGGAGGCCATGATCGGCGTCCGGACCCCGGCGCTGCGCAGCCTGGCGAAGCGGCTGTACAGGGCGGGGGAGACTGCCGAATTCCTGGCGGCGCTGCCCCATCGATACTTTGATGAAAACCAGCTGCACGCCTTCATACTGTCCGAAATGCGGGATTTCGGGGAGTGCGTCGAGGCGGTCGAGCGCTTCCTGCCCTTCGTGGACAACTGGGCGACCTGCGACCAGCTCTCCCCGAAGGCATTCAAAGGAAACCGGACCGTGCTGCTTGAACACGTGCGGGATTGGCTCGCCTCCGGCAGAACCTACACCGTCCGGTTTGCCATCGGCATGCTGATGGCGCACTTCCTGGACGGGGATTTCAGGCCGGAGTATCTCGAAATGGTCGCTGGGGTGCGCTCCGGCGAATACTACGTCAACATGATGATCGCGTGGTACTTCGCCACGGCCCTCGCCAAGCAGTATGACGCCGCGCTGCAGTACATCGAGAATCGGCGGCTGGAGCCCTGGACCCACAACAAAACCATACAGAAGTGCGTGGAGAGCGATCGCATTCCCGACGGGCGGAAGGCATACCTGAAGGGCCTGCGGGTTCGCGCGTCGCGCTGAAGCTACTGCACCTGCGCGGCGTTCATGGCGGTGTAATAGGCCTCCAGGTTCGGCCTCGCCCGCAGGTAATAGGGCTCGAGCCGGGCGTCGAAGTGCTTGCCCATGCCCTCCATGATGATCGCGTCGGCCTGGTCGAAGGGCATGCTCTCCTTGTACACCCGCTTGCTGACCAGCGCGTCGTAGACGTCGGCGATGGCCATGATTCTCGCCTCGATGGGGATCTGGTCGCCGCTGAGTCCCTCCGGATAGCCCGAGCCGTCCCAGCGTTCGTGGTGGTAGTGGGCCACGTTTTCGGCGATGCGCTTGAAATCCTCGTCGTCCGTGTCCTTCAAAACCTCGTGGACGATCCGGGCCCCTTCGGCGGCGTGGGCCTTCATCTTGTCAAACTCCTCCGGGGTAAAGCGGCCCGGCTTGCGCAGCACCGCGTCGTCCACGGCGATCTTGCCGAGGTCGTGCATAGGCGCGGCCTTGATGAGGTTTTGGCAGAATTCCCCGGTCAGCCCCAGCGCGCCGTCGGCCTGTATCTCGGCGGTGAGCAGGCGCACGCCCTCGCTGGTGCGCCGGATGTGGCCCCCGGTGGAGTTGTCCCGGCTTTCAACCATGGTGGCCATGCTCAGGATCAGGTTGTCGTGCATGGCGACGATGTGGGCCGTCTTTTCATCCACCTCGCGCTTCAGTTCGGTGTTGAAGTTTGCCAGCAGGTTGATGTACTGCCGGTCGGGCGTGTCGTCCACGATGACGAGCTGAAAGCCCCGCTTCCGGTGTCCGTCGAACAGGTAGCCGACCTGGATCTGATAGATCCGATTGTTGCGCTCCAGCAGGAGGGTGTTGTCGGCCTCGTTGCCCCGGAAGGCAGCCAGCCAGGCCAGGACCGTTCCCTCCATGCCGGGGCCCCTGGCCACGGGCTTGTCCACGGTCAGGTCGTTCAGCTCCGGCAACACGGCCTTCGCCGTGGCGTTGCTGCCCAGGTAGTTCAGCCTGAAATCGACGGAGACGAAGCCTGTATCGCCGTTCTGGACCAGGGAATCGATGGCCGTATCGGTGATGTCGTACAGGCAAATGCGGTCCACGATGATCAGGTAGGTCAGCATGGCGAGGGTGAAGGAGCCCGGCACGAGCTCGATGTCCTTGACCAGCCTGCGCCCGGCGAAGAAGCTGACCATCGAGAGCGCCACGGGCAGGAAGAGCAAGTAGATCAATTTCCGGGAAACCTGCTTCTTCCGCGTGTAGCTGTAGACCATCGCGCCGATGCTCGCCAGGAAGCAGGCGAAGATCATGATGTAGTAGAAGATGTGCAGGGGGCCGTAGACCTTGGTGAACTGCACCGCATCGCCCACCCGCCGGAAATCGACGGAGCTGTAGATCAGGCCGCTTTCGCCGTTGTACAGCTGGCAGAGGAACAGCCCCGTATTGAATGTCAGCAACCCCACGGTAACCCACCGGGGCAGCCGGATGTGGCACAGGCTGAATACCGTAAACATGATGACCGGAAGCAGATAGCAGCCGCTTATGTAGCTGATCACATTGGTCATCAGGGCGGCCTCCAGGGTCTGCGCCCGGGTGAACAGGCAATAGCCCAGGTTGATGACGGGCACAAGCACGAACACCAGCGTGATGTGCACGTCGAAGTGCTTGTGCCACATGCACACGTAGGCCAGCATCAGCACAAGGGAAGCGATAAACATAATGTCATAGAAGGCAGTCAACGAAATTCTCCCCCCCAAAACCGTTTTTCGATGGACAAACCCGCGCGAAGTGTGTTAGAATTTGATGGACAGACGATATGGAGGCTGCATCCATGAAGAAGATCATCACGGCGACCCTGCTCATGCTGCTGATGGCCAACGGCCCTTTGGCCAGGGCCGACCAGCGGTGGATCAGCGAGGACAGCAAGCCCTTTTTTGCCGATCTGCTGATGGACCTGCTGAACGCCTACGAACGGCCCGCCGAAGGCGACGACGAACGCATCGATACCGACCTGAAATCGATCCACCTGGTCAGCGCGTCGGACTACGAAATTGCCCGGTCCGTCGCCGGCCACTGGCGAGACGTCTACCTCGATGACGACTACCCGCTGTTCATGTACCGGGAGGGCGAGCGCACCGCTTCGGAGCTGGAGCAGACCAGCCTCAGGGACAGCGACCGCCACGCCTTCGTCGTGCTGGGCTACGAACTGAAGGACGGCGAAATGCAGCTGGAGCTGAAGCGCCGGTGCGACGCCGCGGCGGCGGCGGCGCGCTCCTTTCCCAGCGCGGCCATCGTCTGCTCGGGCGGCGCGACCGGCGACAACAACCCGCTCATGCACACCGAGGCGGGCATGATGCGGGATTACCTGGTGGAAAGCTGCGGCATAGATGCCTCGCGCATCCACATCGACGAGGAAGCGATGACCACGCTTCAAAACGCACGCAACACCATGGAAATGCTTAAGGCGATGGACATTGAGACGATGACCATCGTCACCTCCAGCTATCACCAGCGCTGGGGGCAGGCCATCTACAACGCCGTGGCGACGCTGTACCGCATGAACGAGGGCTATTCGGTGGAAATCGTGGGGAACTACAACTATGAAACCGGGCCCTCCAGAGACGTCTATCGAAACGACGCCCAGCTTGCGATCCGCCAGATCGCCCAGCTGCTGGACGTGCCCGTAAAGGTCAAGCCGTAGCGCGACACGGCATCAAACGCCGACAGAGGCATGACGCAGCCGCCATCCAATGAAGCGCCATCGTTCGGTCGTCATTTTTTCCGCATCGAGAGGATGCACCGGACGTCTCCCAGCTCGTCGTCGACATAATCCACGTCGACGATCACGCCCAGCAGCCTGCCGTCCTTGCACCGGATCTTCATCTCCGCCGAGGTGCTCTCCTTGCTCTCGGCGCATTTTTGCGCCGCCTTCCACAGGACGTTCTCGTTGGTGGGCACCAGGCGCTTGTAGAAGGTGTTGGCGTTCAGCTCGTCGATCATCTGCTGCCTGGACAGGCCCAGGTCCTTTTCCAGGCCGTGGGCGGCGGCCTCAAAGGAATACTCGCCCTGGCTGTACAGCAGGAACAGCACCGTCCGGGAGGTAAATCTGGAGAGCAACTCCATGTGCCGCTGGAGGTTGGTGATTTCGGTGACGTCTCTGGCGGAGCCATAGTAGCGGATCTTGTCGCCGTCCTCGTTCAGGTAATAGAACTGGATCAGGAAGCGGGAGGCGGACCCGTCTATTTTTTTGAATGTA
Source organism: Clostridia bacterium (assembly GCA_045601625.1). Lineage (GTDB taxonomy): Bacteria > Bacillota > Clostridia > Christensenellales > Aristaeellaceae > UBA2862. The sequence continues at coordinate 5,458 of JAZSAA010000170.1, forward strand.
AAGACCCCGCTGGCCCCGTTCAGCCGGTCGTCATAGGCCTTTCGGAGCGTGTGGAACAGCTCCGGGACCTCGTGCTCGGGCATGACCTTCTGTATGCTCAGCAGCCTGGCGCTGAAATCCGGCACGTTGACACTGCGGTAGAACATCTGGTTGAAGCGAACGATATCGACGTCCTCGCCGTGGAGGGAGTAGATCGCCGCCGGACCGATGATGTGGTTCAGCATGGAATCGGTGTAGACGGTGTCGTTCAGGAATTCACGAATCCTGAATTCGTCGTTCGCGGTGAATACGAAGCCATGCGGATCGATGGCCGATTCATTCGCCATCAGCTTTTCAAAATCCGAAACGGGCATCGGCCTGTAGAAATAGTAGCCCTGGATGTACCGTATGCCCAGGCCCATCAGGTAATCGCACTGCTCCTTCATCTCGACGCCCTCGACTATGACGGGCATCGCCATCGTCTTGGCCATATTGATGACGGATTCGATGATGTGCATGCCCTTTCGCTCGTTGCTCTTATCCATCCGCAGGAAGTAGGCGTCGAGCTTGATGATATCCACGTTCAGCTCCCGAAGCATGTTCAGCGAGGAAAAGCCGCTGCCGAAGTCGTCCATCAGCACGACGAAGCCCATGTCGCGGAAGGCCTGCACCGTGGCGCGGACCTTTTCGGAGCCTTCACTGTAGGCGGATTCCGTAATTTCCAGCTTGACAGCCTCCCTGGGGATCTGATACCTGTCCACAAGGGCCTCAAAGTAGGCCGGCACGTCCATCGTGAAGATGTCTACGGGGCTGATGTTCACGGAGACGGGGATGAGGGGCCTTCCCTCGTCCAACACCTTCCGGCTCCACTTGCACACCTCCTCCCAGATGTACCGGTCCAGGTCCGTCACGAACCCGTACTGCTCCAGCGTCGGGATAAACGATACCGGGGGAATCATCCGGCCGTCGGGCTTTACCCAGCGGGCGAGCGCTTCCGCGCCGACGATCTTCCCGTTCGCGGACCGGCATTGGGGCTGGAGGAAGAAGGTGATCTCGCCGTTCGCCAGCGCCCTTTTAAAGTCGGACAGGACCTTGTAATCCTCCTCCGCCTTGTTGACCATGGCCTGGGAGAAGAACTTGACCCGCGTCTTGGGGTCGCCCTTGGCCTCGTGGCTGGCGAGGGAGGCCTGGTCGTAGAGGGTATAGGCGGACATGTTGCCCTGGGAGTAGCTGACGCCGATGGCGGGCAGGAAGCCGATGGAGGCCCCGTGGCGGATGACGGTGCTGTGGATGCGCTCGAACAGCGCGTCCGCGTCAAAATGGCCTGCGGGCACGAGCAGCGCGAAATCATCGCCGCCCAGGTAGCCCGCCACGCCGTCGTGGGCCTCAGCGATCCTGCCCAGCTCGTGTCCGACGGCGGCGAGCACGCTGTCGCCGGCCTCGCGCCCGTACCATTCGTTGAACAGCTTGAAATGCTGCAGGTCGATGGCAAAGAGGAGCCAGTTGATCTTGACGTTGGCCAGGTTCCTTTCACAGGCGGCATAGAAGGGCTTTTCATACATCAGGCACGTCAGCGCGTTCCGATTTTCAGCATGCCTGAAGCCGACCCTGGCCTCCCAGCCAGTCTTTTCCATCTTCTGGTATTCCGATTCCTCGACATCCACGATGAACACATAGAAGAAGTTGTCGCCGTGGCTGTCGTAGACCAGGTGGCCGAAGTCCTCGACGTATTTGATCCCGCCCTGCTTTGTGCGGATGCGGTATTGCACGTAGTCGTGCCGCTCGCCGCATTTGAAGGTCTGGGCGTAGATTTCGTTCTCCACGCGCTCGAGGTCCTCGGGGAAGACCATGCCGCGGAAGCTGTTCCCGGTGTATTCGCGGAACTCCTCCATCGTCCTGCAGCCGTACAGGTCCAGTACGTTCCTGTCCGCGAAGCACAGTTCCTCCGCGCCGGTGGCCCTGTATACAAAAAAACCGCCGGGAAGGTTCGTGGGGATCCGGTCAAAAAAAGTCAGGCTCATGGGGCTCTCCTCCAAATTGCCAGGCCGCGGTTCGGGCGGCCGAAGGGCGTCCTTGCGAAACGATTCCCAGGGCCGATACTTCCGGCCGCACTGTAAAATCTTAACAATAGATATTATATACGAATACAAGGTAAAATACAAGGGGGTATGGCGCAATGATCGATGTCAGAGGCTGCGGGTGCTGGTGATCGACAACGACCTTGTTTCCCGCGAGCATGCCCGGAACGTGCTGGAGGAGATGGGCATCGCCGCGGACACTGCCGCCAGCGGCGCCGAGGCCATCGAAATGCTCCAGCTCAAGGTCGCCCGCCGCGAGGCCTACAACCTGATGTTCGTGGACTGGAAGATGCCCGGCCAGGACGGCATAGAGGTCACAGGGGAGATCCGGAAGATCGTGGGACAGGATTCCGACATGATCGTGCTGACCGCCTACGACTGTTACGAGATCGATGCGGAGGCGAAGGCGACCGGGGTGGACAGCTTCATGACCAAGCCGCTGTTTCCTTCCAACATACTCTCCACGTTTCAGCGCGTCATGGAGGACAAGCGCCTGTCCCGGCAGACCCATGCCCCGGCGGACCTGACGGGGCGGCAGATGCTGATCGCCGAGGACATGCCCATCACGCGGAGTTACTGTCCGACCTGCTGGAGCTGCTGGATGTGGAATCCGAGCACGCCGAGAACGGGCAGGTCGCCGTAAATATGTTTGAACAGAGCGCCGGGCTATTACGAGGCCGTACTGATGGATGTGCGCATGCCTGTCATGGACGGGCTCGAGGCCACTCGGACGCTGAGAAAGCTGTCCCGCCCTGACGCGCAGGCGATCCCGGTCATCGCGATGACGGCCAACGCCTTCGACGAGGACGTTCAGCGCTCCCTCCAAGTCGGCATGAACGCCCATCTCTCCAAGCCCGTCGACCTGGACCGGCTCCGGGAGACGCTTCAGGAACTGATACAGGATTGACGATACAGTGATTATCAGGAGGTCGACGACATGGCGATCAATATGGATCTCCTGCAAAAACAGATGCTTGACGATGTCTTTGACGCCTTTACCATGCTGACAAACGGCGGATTTCTGTCCCTGATGCGCGTGGACGGCGGCTTTACCCGCTATACGGCGGGCGCGGTGGAGCTTTCGGCCTTCCGGGCGAGTACGTCCCCAACGGGGCCATGACTATCTGCATCCAGAGGACCGCAAGCGCTACATGGACGTCGTGATGCCGCTGATGTCCGGCGACACCCGGACCTACGACCTCACCTACCGGGTGCGGACGGTGAAGGGTGAATTCATGCATTTCAGGGCCGTAGGCGCGGTGCTGCGGGGTAGTGACGGCAAGCCCAGCCTGATCGACGGGGCGATGATCAACCAGGGTCTGAGGGAGAACACCGACCCGTGACCGTGCTGCCCAACAAGAACGCCTACCAGGTGAAGCTGACGCGGCTGTTGGAATCGGGACAGAGCGTCATCTCGCTGCTCATCGGCATCGACCGGTTCTCCCAGATCAACGAGGTACACGGCTATACCTACGGAAACCGGACGCTCCAGGAGGTCGCGTGGCGCATCCAGGAGGTCGTGAAGGATCACGGCACGGTCCTCCGTTCCGAGGACGCGACCTTTGTGATCCTGTCCGACACGCTGACGCGGGACGAGGCGACCGCCATCTACGACCATATCCGCTATCAGCTGCAGCGTGGCATACAGGTCAACCGCATCAAGAACATATTGACGGCGTGCGGCGGCATGATATCAAGCGTGGGCACCGAGGTGAGTGCGTCCACCGTGTACGCCTGCATGAACTATGCCTACGAGGAATCCCACCGGCACAAGCACGGGGACCTGGTGGACTTCAACGGCAGCGTCAATTACGACGGCGACGGCACGCTGGAGCTGATCAAACACCATCCGCGACTGCGCCGCTGAAGACTGCCGCGGCTTTGAACTGGAATACCTGCCCGTGATCGACGCCCGGACCGTGGGCATCAATGGCGCGGAGCCTCTCATCTACTGGCAGGACGAACAGCATGGCAGGGTGGCGCCGGAGGCGTTCATCCCCATACTGGAACGGGATTTCATCTTCGAGGAGCTGGGCGATTTCATACTCGAAAGGGGCCTTTCCGACGGCGTAAAGCTGCTGGAGCATGATCCCGGTTTCCTGCTGTGCCTGAACGTGCACCGCATCCAGCTGGAATCCGGCTATTTCATCGACACCCTTCTGCACTACCTGCGCGCAACGGGCTTCCCGGCGCGGCAGCTGAGCCGCTTTATCGGCATCGAGCGACTGAAGAGCATCATACAGGCGCTGCATGATCGGGGTATACTGACGATCATCGAGGACTTTGGCAGCGGCAGCGACTCCATCGGCTTTCTGCACAGCGTGCCCGTCGACGCGGTGAGCATCAATCAACAGTCCGCTATCCCGGGATATCGAAACCGATCCCCGCGCGCGCAATACGCTGGACTACCTGATCCGGATGGCTGTTGAATATGTGAAGCACATCAACGTCAAGGGAATACACAACCGGAAAATGCGGGATATCCCGCGCGGCTTCCGCGTCACGCCACTTCAGGGCGGATGTTTTTCCGACCCGCTGTCCCTTGACGCGCTGACAGATCGGTATTATCGATCGTAAACTTCTGAACGCCCGGACAGGAAAGCCCCCAGCGCCGCGCCTGCGCGGGAATAAAACGCCCCGATTCGCGCAAACTACGCACAAGATTTGACTTTGTAAGGCTGCTTGCGACCGTTCTCGGCTGCAACAGGACAATTGACGCTAATTGGAGGGGTTTTCATGCGCGCAACGGGCATTGTCAGGAGAATAGACGAATTGGGACGGGTCGTCATCCCGAAGGAAATCCGTCGAACGCTGCGGATTCGGGAGGGGGACCCGCTGGAGATATTCACGGATCACGACGGAGAGGTGGTTCTCAAGAAGTATTCCCCGATCGGCGAAATCGCGACGATCGCCAAGGACTATACCGATTCGCTGTATCGCACCCTGGGTCATGTGGCGCTGATCAGCGACAGGGACGCCGTTGTATCGAGCTCCGGCGCCGCAAAGCGGGAATATGTGGAAAAGCAGCTCAGCCAGGAGGTGGATCAGATCCTGCAAAGCCGGCAGCTGACGCTGCTGAACCTGTCGGCAGGCGCGAGGATGATCCCCGTTACCGGCGACGACCGGCCAGAAAACTATTCCGCCCAGATCGTCGCGCCGATACTGGCGGACGGCGAGATCGTGGGCGGATTGATACTGCTCAGCCGGGAAAGCGGCCTGCAAATGACGGACATCGACCAGAAGGTGGCCGAAACCACGGCGAACATCATCGGCAGGCAGATGGAGCAGTAGCCTGCCAAACCTTGCCGGCTTCCGTGATCTGTGCTATAATGGATGCAAATGATCATCAAAGGACGGTGGCCTGGCATGGGAAGAATAACGGTTGTCGGCGCGGGCTGGACCCTGGGAACGCTGACGCTGGACGCCGTCGAGGCGCTGAAGCACAGCGACATTATTGTGCTGCACACCGATCGTTGCGGCTGTGCCCAGTGGCTGAAGGACAACGGCATGGCCTATACGTCGCTGGATGGGCTGTATGAATCCTGCGACGACTTTGACGCCCACGCCCGGGCCGCCGCAGAGGCCGTGCTGGCGGCGGGCGCCGCCGGGCGCGTGGCCTATGTCGTGTCGGATATACGGGACCGGAGCGTTCCGCGGCTGATCGAGCGCGGCGGCGGGGCGGTGGACGTCATACCGGGGCCGCCTGCGGAGGGCGCGCTGCTGGCGCTGGCGAAGGGCGAGACGCGCCTGGTGGCGGCTTCCGAGTGGGAGGACTTCCACCCGGGGGCCAGGGAAAACTGCCTCGTCCGGGAGCTGGATACCCGCGAGCTGGCGGCGGAGGTCAAGTTGCGCCTGATGGAAGCCTACCCCGAGGAATGGAAGGTATGGCTGCTGCAGGGCGATTCGCAGCCCGTATCCATACCGCTGTACACCCTGGACCGGGGAGATCGCTTCGACCACAGGACCTGCGTACTGGTCCCCGCGCAGCCCGTGATCACCGGGCTGGAGCGCTTCGATTTCGGCCACTTGAACGAGATCATCCGCAGGCTATGCGCGCCGGACGGCTGTCCCTGGGACCGGGTCCAGACCCATGCCTCCCTTCGCACCTGCCTGCTGGAGGAGGCCTATGAGGTGATCGACGCCATCGATGAAGGCGACCCCGATCACCTTTGCGACGAGCTGGGCGACCTGCTGATGCTGGTGGCCCTGCACGCAGAGATCGCCAGGCGGCACGGCGAATTCGACATGTCGGACATTACGACCGCCACCTGTCAAAAGCTGATCAGCCGCCACACCCACATCTACGGCGGGGACGTCGCAAGGGACGAGGCGGAGGTGCTGCGGCTGTGGAACAGAAACAAGATGGCCGAGCGCAACCAGCACACCCGCGCCGAGACGCTCCGCTCGGTGACACGGAGCCTGCCGGCAACCCTGCGGGCCGTCAAGGTATTGAAGCGCAGCGCCGACGTGGGCCTGTGCGACCGGGACGTGGGGGAAGCCGTTGAACGCTGTACGTCGCTGATCCGAAAGCCCTGGACGAAGGAGAACGCCGAAGCGGTCCTTGGGGAGTTGCTGTTGGCGATGGCCGGGGTCGCGCGGCTTTCCGGGGTGGACCCGGAGATCGCGCTGAACGCCGCCGTCAACCGTTTCATCGACCGATTCGAGTCCGTGGAGCGTGAAATCGCGGGAAACGACGCTGATTTCGGGGATTTGGCAGAGGAAACATTGAGAAAATATTGGAATTCAGTAAAATTGTGATGGAGCCATAAAAACAAGCAGGAAACAGGGCCTTACAGCGCGAATAGACTCTATATTGCGCTCAATGATACTATGTTTGTTGTGCTCAATCTGTTTTATCATATCTGGAGGTGTAGTTTTTTATGAACAAGGCGACTCTGATTGCCAAGATGGCAGAGAAATCCGAACTGAGCAAGAAGCAGGCCGAGGCCGCGCTGAATGCTTTTACCGACACCATTACCGAGGCGCTCAAGGCTGGCGACAAGGTTCAGATGATGGGCTTCGGCACCTTTGAAGTGAAGGAGCGCGCCGCCCGTACCGGCCGCAAGCCCTCCACCGGCGAGACCATCGAGATTCCCGCCAAGAAGTCGCCCTCTTTCAAAGCGGGCAAGGGCTTCAAGGATCAGTTCTGATTCGCAGAGCATCCACAGGGCGCTTCCGCAAGGGGGTGCCCTGTTGTATTGAACAACGCTTTTATTCCGGAGGAAATAGCCATGAGCAGAAAAGCCATGGAGGCCAAGAAGCCGGTGGAACACACGGCACCGACCTCCATCCGACTGGATAAATTCCTGAAGATATCAAGGATCATCAAGCGCAGGAGCGTCGCCAACGACGCCTGCTCCACCGGACACGTCACCGTCAATGGCAAGGAGGGCAAGCCGGGCACTGACGTCAGGGTGGGGGACGTCCTCGGCATTCGCTTCGGCGACAAATACAGCGAGTACGAGATACTTTCCATCGCGGAACACGCCGCCAAGCAGGATGCGGCCTCCATGTACCGCGCAAAGGCATGAGCTGCTGGGCGGTGATCGTCGCCGCAGGGCGCGGCTTGCGGGCGGGGCTGGGCGAGAACAAGGTGTTTCACCGCGTAAACGGCCGGTCGGTGCTGGGCCGATGCCTGGGCGCCCTCGAACGCTGTGGGCGCTTTGACGGCGCGGTGGTCGTCCTCTCGGCGGAGGATGAGGCCCGGTTTGCGCAGCTGCAAACCCTCGAGGGTCCCTTCTCCGTCGTCAAGGGCATGGCGCGCGGCGGGGAAACCCGGCGCGATTCCGTGTGCAACGGGCTTCTGGCGCTGCCGGAGGACACGGAGATCGTGGCGATCCACGACGCCGCGCGGCCCTTTGTCAGCACAGGGGTCATCGACTCCACCCTCGATTCGGCCCGTGCCCACGGCAGCGGCGTCATATCGACGCCGGTGGTGGACACCATCAAGCGGCTCGACGCCTACGGGCGCGTGACGTCGCTGGACAGAAGCGCGCTGCGGGCGGTGCAGACGCCCCAGTCCTTCGATTACCGAAGCATACTGAACGCTCATCTCCGCGCCAGGGAGGAGGGCCTCTCCGTGACCGATGACGCGATGCTGTATGAATACTACTACGGGAACGTCCGGCTTGTTACCACCGACGACGCCCAGGAGAACATCAAATTGACGACAAAGAAGGACTTTGAAGCCCTCGAAGCGCGCAATCTGCCTGACCTGCGCGTCGGCCAGGGCTACGACGCCCACCGGCTGGCGGAGGGGCGCAGGCTGGTACTCTGCGGCGTGGAGATTCCCCACGACCGCGGCCTGGACGGCCATTCGGATGCGGACGTGGCGGTGCACGCGCTGATGGATGCACTGCTGGGCGCGCTGGCCCTGGGTGACATCGGAAGGCACTTTCCCGACAGCGACCCCCGATACAAGGGCGCGGATTCCATGAAGCTCCTGGAGACGGTCATGTCGATGGTCTCCGGGCGGGGCTATCGCGTGAGTAACGCCGACGTCACCATCGTGGCCCAGAGGCCGAAGCTGGCGGGCTACATGGCTCAGATGCGCGCGAACCTCGCCGAGGGCCTTGGCATCAGCGAGGACCGGATAAACGTCAAGGCCACCACCACCGAACGCATGGGCTTTGAGGGCGAGGAGCTCGGAATCTCCGCCCAGGCGACGGTACTGATCCGCAAAGGGTAAAACCATACGTCTTTTACTATTCCCAAATAAGAAATCGAAAGGGCCCTGTGCGCTGCAAGCCTGCGGCACGACTCAGCTTCGCTCCGCTCAGTATGGCAAACGTCTCAATGTCATCCTGAGCGAAGCGAAGGATCTTCTGCATTTTCATCGAGAAGAATATTGAAGCGCCTCCGGGCGCATTTTTTGCGATTCTTTTTATTTCCTCTTGCATTATTTGGGGAGTTGGTATATAATAGTCAAAGATGGTCAATAGAAGGTGATGTATATGGCACAGCTCAGTGACAATATAGAACAGTTTATCAAGGAATTGATGCGCGAGGACGCCCATATCGAGCTTCGGCGCAACGAATTGGCCCATCACTTTGGCTGCGCCCCGTCGCAGATCAACTATGTGCTGGCCACACGCTTTACCGTGGATCACGGCTATATCATTGAATCCCGGCGGGGCGGCGGGGGCTATGTACGCATCGTGCGGATGTCGACCCGGGACGAGCCGAATTTCCTCGATACGCTGCTCAACCGGATCGGCAATTCCGTGGACGAGGAGACAGCCAACGCGATTATCTCCAACCTGAGCGAGCGCAAGATGGTCACGGGCCACGAGGCGGCGCTGATGCGCGCCGCGGTCTCCCGCAACGCCCTGGCGCTGCCCATCAGCGCCAAGGACGTGCTTCGGGCGGCGGTTTTCAAAAACATGCTGATACAGGTATTCAAGAATCTCGAGGAGGATGAGCGCAATGATGTGTGAGGATTGCGGCATCAGGCCCGCCAAGTTCCACCTGATGACGATTATCAACGGGGATCGTGTGGAGCGCAACCTGTGCCCGACCTGTATGGCCAGGCACCAGAAACAGATTCCCGGCATCGACTTTTCCAATCTGGCGGGCATACTGAACAGCATACTGGAAAGCAGGAGCTCCCAGGAGAGCGAGCGCGTGGACGCCGAATATGAAGCCCTGGTGTGCGAGCAGTGCGGCATGACCTATAAGGAGTTCCAGAAATGCGGCATGCTGGGCTGCGCGAACTGCTACCAGGCGTTTAAAACGCCGATGACCGCGCTTTTGCAGCGGGTGCACGGAAACACCCAGCACGCCGGACGCGTGCCGGGCGGCGTGCACAGCGGCACCTCCATCCGCATGAACATCGACCGGCTCAAGGAAAAGCTGCAAAAGGCCGTCGCGGACGAGGAATACGAGCAGGCCGCCAAGCTGCGGGACACCATACGCGCCCTGAGCATACAGCTGGAGCGCAAGGAATCCGACATCAAGGTGAAGCCGCACGAGCGGCTCGAAACCACCGGGGAAGAGGGGGCGAACGGCGATGTATGAATATGTACTCGCGCCCGAGCAGGACGTGGTCATCTCCAGCCGGGTGCGGCTGTCCAGGAACTACGAAGACCTGCCCTTCTCGCCAAAGCTGACCCCGGAGTATTCCGAGGAGGTCATCGAGCGCACGGTGGACGCCGTGTTCAAGACCGAAAACGGCTCGGCGTTTACCCTGTTGCGCATGAGCGAGCTGGAGGAGGACGCCCGCTCCCGCCTTGTGGAGCACCATCTGATCAGCTATGACCTGCTGAAGTTCGTCAATCGCTCCGCGGCGATGGTGTCCTCGGCAGGTACCGTCACGGTGATGCTGAACGAGGAGGACCACGTGCGCTTCCAGGGGCTGCTGCCAGGCTTGCAGCTGGAGCGCTCCGCCGAGATGGCGCTGAAGCTGGATGAGGCGCTGGAGGAGCGCTATCCCTTCGCCTTCGATCACCAGTGGGGTTTTTTGACGGCCTGTCCGGCCAACACCGGCACCGGCATGCGCGCCAGCGTGATATTGCACCTTCCGGCGCTTTCGGCCAACGGCCAGATGGGCGCGGTGATGCAGACCATCGCCAAGCTCGGCCTGACCATTCGCGGCCTGTACGGCGAGGGCAGCGAGGCCCAGGGTCACCTGTACCAGCTTTCCAACCAGGCCACGCTGGGGCGCAGCGAGGAGGACGTGATCCGCGCGCTTTCGGCGGCGACGAACCAGATCGTCGAGCACGAGCGGAGCATGCGAGAGCGCGCGGAAAAGAAAGATATGCTTCAGCTTCAGGATAGCCTCATGCGTTCCTGGGGAGAATTGATGTACGCACGGCTGATGACCGCGAAGGAGTTTATGACCCGCTATTCAGACATCCGCTACGCGGCCAGCATGGGCTACCTGCACGCGCCGCTGCCGGGCCTGGATACGCTGATGATGGACGTGCAGCCCGGTTCGCTGGGCGTACGCGCCGGCAAGCTGATCAGCCCCAGGGAATCCGAGATCCTGCGGGCGAAGATCCTGCGGGAGGAGCTGCAGGCGCTGGTGGCGGAATGACACCCTGTGGTTTTATGGTTATCTGAAAGGAATTGGAGGCAATAAATGGCATATTACGCGAAATTCACCGAACGCGGGCAGCGCGCGCTGTTGGCGGCCCAGCGGGAAGCAGCGGAGCTGGGGCGCACCTATGTGGGCACGGAGCACCTGCTGCTGGGCGTATTGACCGAGCCGGGCGGGGCGACTCCCGTGCTGAAGGGCATCACACTCGACGCGGTGCGCAACGAGGTCCTGCAAATCCTCGGGCGCGGCGGGGAAAACGTCGAGGGCAAGCAGATGGTCTATACCCCCCGGACCAAGAAGGTCCTGGAGCAGAGCGTCCGCGAGGCCCGGGAACTGAAGCAGAACTATGTCAGCACCGAGCATATCCTGTTGGCGCTGATGCGCGAGCGCGAGGGCGTCGCGGCCCATGTACTGATCAAGCTCGGGCTGGATCTTTCCAAGGCCCGTGACGAGCTGCTGCGCATACTGACCGGCGCCGAGGACGAGGCGTCCGGCTCCGACGGCAACGCCGCCGCCGACACGCCGACCCTGAACCAGTATTCACGCGACCTGACCGCCCTGGCCAGGGGCGGCGAGCTGGACCCGGTGGTGGGCCGTTCCAATGAAATCGAGCGCATCGTGCAGATACTCTCCCGCAGGCGCAAGAACAACCCGGTGCTGATCGGCGAGCCCGGCGTGGGCAAGTCCGCCATCGTGGAGGGCCTGGCCCAACTGATCGTCGAGGACATGGCCCCGGAGATCCTGCGTGGCAAGCGCGTGGTTTCCCTGGACCTGGCCAGCATGCTGGCTGGCGCGAAGTACCGGGGCGAATTCGAGGAGCGCCTGAAGAAGGTCATGGGCGAGATCAAGGCCTCCGGAAACGTGATCCTGTTCATCGACGAGCTGCACACCATCTGCGGCGCGGGCGCGTCGGAAGGCGCGATCGACGCGGCCAACATCCTCAAGCCCGCCCTTGCCAGGGGTGAGATACAGTGTATCGGCGCGACGACGCTGAACGAATACCACAAGCACATCGAAAAGGACGCCGCCCTGGAGCGCCGCTTCCAGCCGATCAAGGTGCCCGAGCCCTCGCGGGAGGAATCTGTCGAGATCCTCAAGGGCCTTCGGGACCGCTACGAGGCCCATCACCGCGTGCGCATCACCGACGAGGCCATCACGGCCGCGGTGTTCCTGTCGGACCGCTATATCTCCGACCGCTGCCTGCCGGACAAGGCCATCGACCTGATCGACGAGGCCGCCTCCCGGGTGCGCATCAAGGCCTTCACCGCGCCGCCTGACATGAAGCAGCAGCAGGAGCGCCTGGACGCGCTGAACAAGGAAACCGAGGAGGCCGTGGCACACGAGGACTTTGAAAAGGCCGCCCATCTGCGTGACAAAAAGAAGGCGCTGCAAAACGAGATGGCCCAACGCCGCAGCGAATGGGAGCACAACCGAAACAGCCGCGTGGAGACCGTGGGCGAGGAAGAGGTGGCCCAGATCGTCTGTGCCTGGACGGGCATCCCCGTGGCGAAGATCACCGAGGACGAGTCTCGCAGGCTGGTCAACCTGGAAGCGGTGCTGCACGAGCGCGTGATCGGCCAGGAGGAGGCCGTCGCCTCCGTCGCCCGGGCCATACGCCGCGCGAGGGCCGGCCTCAAGGACCCGAATCGTCCCATCGGCTCGTTTATCTTCCTGGGCCCAACCGGCGTGGGCAAGACCGAGCTGTGCAAGGCCCTGGCGGAGGCGTTGTTCGGCGACGAGGACAGCATGATCCGCATCGACATGTCCGAGTACATGGAGAAGCACTCCGTCTCCCGCATGATCGGCTCGCCGCCGGGCTATGTGGGCCACGAGGAGGGCGGCCAGCTGACCGAGAAGGTCCGGCGCAAGCCCTATGCGGTGATCCTGCTGGACGAGGTGGAGAAGGCCCATCCGGATGTGTTCAACATACTGCTTCAAATCCTGGAGGACGGCAGGCTGACCGATGGCCAGGGCAGGGTAGTGGATTTCAAGAATACCGTCATCGTCATGACCAGCAACGCCGGCGCCCACGCGCTGAAGAAGCAGCGCAGCCTGGGCTTCGGCGGTTCCGTCGACAGCGCCCGCACCTATGAGACCATGAAGGAAAACATCATGGGCGAGGTGAAGAACATCTTCAGGCCGGAGTTTTTGAACCGCGTGGACGAGATCATCGTGTTCCACGCCCTGGAGCAGCACGAGATCGACGAGATCGCCCGGCTGCTGCTCAGGCAGGTCTGCGCCCGTCTGGCCGAGCACGGCATCGAGCTGGACGTGGAGGAATCCGCCCTCAGCGTGATCAGCGGCGCGGGCTACGACATGCAATACGGCGCCAGGCCCCTGCGCCGCGCGATACAGCGCCTGGTGGAGGACGCCCTCAGCGAGGAGATCCTGATGGGCAGGATTCGTCTGGGCGACCGGGTGCGCGTCGCGGCCGAAGGGGACCACCTGGTATTTATTCCCGTTAAAGAGGAGGAGATGGAGCTGATGGTCGCCGGTCAACCGAACAGCGATTGACCGCCGGTTTCCTCCACTTCTGTGGGCGTCGACGAGGCTTCGGCTTCGCCGACGCCCATTATCGTGTTCAGAAGCCCGCCGGGAGCGTAGGCGACTGACTGGCTGACGGGACCGGCCAGCAGCTCGCCCCGGGCGTAGAGCAGGCCGTTCCTGGGCAGCAGCGCGTAGGTCGCGCACCGGGAGAGGTCGCAGCTGTCGTCGGCGTACCGCAGCTCCCGGCCTGCCTCGCCCTGCAGGACGGCCACCTCGGCGCTTTCGCCGTCCACCGTCCGGGTGAGCACATACTGGGCGTTGGTATCCTGTGGCGTGAACGCCAGCACCGGCACCTGTCCCGGACCGGTGAGCAGGCGGAAATCCGGCGGGGCGACAGGCGCGGTCCAGTGGGCGGAGAACCGCGCGGGCATGTCGTCGGCATGAAACAGCTCCAGGCTGGTGTAATCCGGGGGCGTGCGCTCGGTGCTCAGAAGGACGGCCTTCTCCTCGCTCAGCGCGACGCTGTCCACCAACGCCGTCCTGACGCCGGCAGGACGGGCGAAATCCCTGCCGTTCAGCTGGCCCGCGACCTTGCCCAGGAAGGCCGCGCAAAGCCGGGCGGGGTAGCCGCTGCCGCCCTCAGAGGCGGACAGGCTGTTCCCGTCGCCGGGATTGTCAAAGCCCATCCAGACACACACGGCGGCGTCCGGGGTGTAGGCGACGGTCCACACGTCGCGGGTGCCGCCGCTGCCCTCGGCCACCGTGCCTGTCTTGCCCGCCACAGGCATCCCGCAGGCCGAGAGGGCCTTTGCGCTGCCCTTCGAGGCGGCTGTTTTGAGCATGTCCGTCAACATATAGGCTGCCTCCGGGCTGACAGCGCGGCTGTCGGCCTGCGGCGCGCGGTACAGCACGCGCCCGTCCGCGTCCTCGATCGCGCGTATGGCGTGGGGCGTCACCCGAAGGCCGCCGTTGGCCAGGGCGCAGTAGGCCGCGCCAAGCTGCACCGGGGACACGCCGTAGGTCAGCGAACCCAACGCGAGGGACAGGTTGGCGTCGGCGGTGTCCAGCGGCAGGCCGAAGCGCTGGGCATAGCTGCGAAGCGCCGGTACGCCGACGCGCTCCGCCAGATCCACGGTGGCCACGTTCAGCGAACGGGACAGCGCCTCCCGTAGCGTCACCTGGCCATAGCTGGCGCCGCCGGCGTTGCCGGGGGTATAATCTCCGGTGAAGGCCCTGGGCGTGTCGTCGACGATCGACGAGGGCAGGTAGCCGTAGCCGTCGATCGCGGCAGCGTAGGTCGATACCGGCTTGAAGGCCGACCCCGGCTGTCGGCGGATGTCCGTGGCCCGGTTCAGGCCCCTCTGAACGTCGTAGCGCCTGCCGCCGATCACGGCGCGAAGCTCGCCGCTTCCGGTGTCCAGCGCGGCCAGCGCGGCTTGCGCCGGCGTGCCGTCCGCGCCGTCGGCGGGAAAGCGGTCGCGTTCCTCGAACAAAGCCTCGGCGGCGGCCTGCATTTCGGAATTCAGCGCGGTGTGAATACCGTAGCCGCCGGACATCAGCTCGTCCGCAGTGACGCCCAGTATCGCCGTAGCCTCGTCGAGCACCGTGTCCATATACCAGGCGAACCGGGTCTCGTCTCCGGTGCTCCCGGTCAGCTTGAGCGGCTCCGCCTGTGCGTTTCTGCGCTGCGACTCAGAGATCATGCCGTTCTTTTCCATGGTCTCCAATATGGCGTTGCGCCGGGCGGTCGCCCTGTCCGGATTCAAGTGGGGGGCATAGCTCGAGGGAGACTTGATGACGCCTGCGAGAAGCGCGCCCTCTGCGATGGTCAGCCTGGACGCCGGCTTGCCGAAATAGGCGTTGGCGGCCGCCTCGATCCCATAGGCGCCGTGGCCGAAGTATACGGCGTTCAGGTAGGCCTCAAGGATATGGTTCTTGTCCATCACCCGCTCCAGCTGCAACGCCAGAACGATCTCCTGGGCCTTGCGGGACAGGGTCTTCACCTGGGTGAGGTGGGTCAGCTTGATCAACTGCTGGGTGATCGTCGAGCCGCCCTGGGCATAGCTCAGCGTGCGTATGTCCTGCCACAGCGCCCCGAGCATTCGGTGAAGATCGACGCCGTGGTGCCTGTAGAAGCGCTGGTCCTCCGCGGCGATGAAGGCCTGCTGTACGTGCACGGGCACGCCGGACAGCTCCACCCATATCCTGTGCTCGCCGCCATACAAGGTTCCCACGGGGGCGTCGTTCGCATCGTAGACCGTCGTCGCGGTGGCCATCTGCTCTATTCTCGCGAGATCCAGCTTTTTCCAGTGGGGCAGGTCGAGCCGCCAGACCAGCAGCCCGAAGGCGGCCAGCACCGCAATGCCCAGCCCCATCAGCACCTTTTTCTTCATCGCACATCCACCCTTCGGCGAAAACATCTCCTCTAAGCATTCCCAGATCCGGCGAAAATAGACATGGATGCCAGAAGTTGTTCGTGGACAACAAGCGCAGACAGGTTTACAATAATACAGGCATAATGATACCCACGTACATGGGAGAGGTGGTTTCCTTGAAGCGCTTGACGACGGTTTTGACGACAGTGACGCTGGTGACGGCCCTGGCCGCTGCGCTGCTGTCCGCGACGATACAGAGCGCGCCGCAGGTGCGAATGACGGTGGCGCAGGCTTTGGTCGTCCTGTCGATGGCAGGGCTGGTGCTGCTCGCGGCCTTCGGAAGGCGGCACAGGCGGCCGGAGACGGTGGGCGAGGTGCGAACGCCTTCTGCAGAGCAGGGCCATCATCCCTGCACCTTTTCAGACGTCGCCGCGAACGAGCAGGCGCTCGAAAGCCTCGCGGAACTTCGGGACTACCTGAAGCGCCCGGAGAAGTACGTCCGCTACGGCGCGCGGATGCCCAGGGGCGTTCTGCTCTACGGCCCGCCGGGCACCGGCAAGACGCTGCTGGCCCGGGCACTGGCCGGGGAGGCCGGGGTCCCCTTTTTCGCGCTGTCAGGCTCGGATTTCGTGGAAAAGTACGTGGGCGTCGGCGCGAGCCGCGTACGAGCGCTGTTCAAAAAGGCGCGCAAGGCCGGGCGGTGCGTCATATTCATCGACGAGATCGACGCCATGGGCAAGCGACGGGACGACAACGTCTCCGACGAGCGCGACCAGACCCTGAACGCGCTGCTTAGCGAAATGTCCGGGTTTTACACCGGCGATGGCGTGATCGTCATGGCGGCCACCAACCGCATCGAGACGCTGGACCCGGCACTGCTGCGTCCCGGCAGGTTCGACCGCCAGATCGAGGTGGGGCTGCCCGGCAAATCCCAGCGGCTGAGCATCCTGAAGCTGCACAGCCGGGGCAAACCATTGGACGCGGACGTCAGCCTGGAGGAGCTGGCCGCCCAGACCGTCAGCTTTTCCGGGGCGTCCCTGGAGAACCTTTTGAACGAGGCGGCCCTCGCCGCTGCCGGGCGGGATGAAGGCGTCATCGACAGGCGGGATTTGCAGCAGGCGTTTTACAGGACCGTGGCCGGCGCCGACCGGGAGATGATCGCCTCCCCTCGGGAGCGGCGCATCATCGCCGTGCATGAATCGGGCCACGCCGTCGCCAGCCGCCTGCTCTCCCCGGAGAACCGTCTGACCCGGGTGAGCATACTGCCCGCGGGGCACGGCGCGGCGGGATACAACCTGTGCGTGCCGGAGGAGCGGGTAATGGTGGAAAAGCGTCACCTGGAAAACCAGATACAGGTCCTGCTGGCCGGCCGGGCGGCGGAACAGCTGGTGTTCGGCGACGACGCCCTGACCGCCGGCGCTTCCAGCGACCTGGCCCGCGCCACGGAGCTGGCGGCGACCATGGTCATGGAGCTGGGCATGCGGGACGATCCCTCGGTTTCCCTGAAGGCGCTGAGCCGCTTCTGCGGGACGGGCGCCGGAGCCGCGGAGGATTGCAGGGCGCTGCTGCGTGAGCTGTACGCGCGCGCAAAGGCGCTGCTCGCATCGCAGATCGGGGCCGTGGCCGCTCTGGCGGACGCGCTTCTGGCCGAGGAATCGCTGGAGGGGGACCGGGCGGCGGCGATCATCGACGCCCGTCTGTCGATCGAAAGACCGGAATCGGCCTAAACAGACTTTTTCAGACAGAGGATATGACAGGGCAGGCATGGAATCATCCCGGGGAAAGGGTGATTCCATGCTTTGTTATGAAACGGGAAAGAACGGGCTGACCGTCCGGCTGTCGGGGGAGCTCGACCACAGGGCGGCCACAGGAATTCGGAGGGAGCTGGACGCGCTGATCGCGCAAACCGGCGCCAAAAGGCTGATATTCGATTTGAAGGGGCTGGAGTTTATGGACAGCAGCGGCATCGGGCTGATCATCGGACGCTACAAGCTGATGGCGAAGCGGGGCGGAAGCGTGGCGGTGTGCAGCCCCGGCGCGCGCGTGGATCAGATTTTCAGGATGGCCGGGCTGTATCAGCTCGTGGAGCGACTGGCCTGAGGAAAGGAGCGGGAATATGAACGTGATCAATGAAATGCGCCTGGATTTCCCGGCGCTGCCCGAAAACGAGGCCTTCGCGCGGCTGGCCATCAGCGGCTTCATGCTGCCCCTGGACCCCACGATGGAGCAGCTGGCCGACGTAAAGACTGCGGTGTCGGAGGCCGTGACCAACGCCATCGTCCACGGCTACGGGAACGGACAGGGTCATGTGCGCATGCGCGCGGCCTACAGCGAAGCGGGCGAGCTGGAGGTGGAGATCTCCGACCGCGGACGGGGCATCGAGGATGTCCAGCGCGCGCGACAGCCGTTCTTCACCACCGCTCCCGGCGAAGAGCGCTCCGGCATGGGCTTTACCGTCATGGAGAGCTTCATGGACGGCGTCGACGTGGACAGCGCGCCGGGCAGCGGCACGACGGTGCGCATGACCAAGCGTATGCGGCAGCTGGACGACGCGCTGCCGCGGCGGGCTTGAGCCCCGAAGCGCACCAAAGCACCACGGAGCTGCTGGCGCTGGCCAGGGCGGGGGACGCGAAGGCCCGGGAGGCGCTGGTGACCGAAAACCTTGCCCTCGTGAAATACATCGTCAGGAGGTTCCTGAATCGCGGCGCGGAATACGACGACCTGTTCCAGTTCGGCTGCATGGGCCTGCTGAAGGCCATCGACCGGTTCGACCCTTCCTTTCGGGTGCAGTTTTCCACCTACGCGGTGCCGGTCATCATTGGCGAAATTCGCCGCTACCTGCGGGACGACGGCCCCATACACATCTCCAGAACCATCCGGGACCTGTCGAGGCGGGTAGACGATTACCTGGAGCGTTCAGGGCAGCCCGCCGGTCATTCCGTGCAGGAGATCGCCGAGGCGCTGGGCGCGGACAGGGAGGACGTGCTGCTGGCTCTTAACAGCAGGCGGCCCCTGCGCTCGCTGGAGGAAAACGTCGGCGGCGACGAAGGGCCCAGGCTCATGGACGTTCTGGGGACGGAACCCATGGCCGAAGTGGACAGTCACCTGACGCTGTGCAAGCTGCTGCGGGATTTGTCGGACGATGAAAGAACCCTGATCCTGCGGCGTTATTTCAAGCGGCACACCCAGGCCCGGATCGCCGAGGACCTGGGAACCTCCCAGGTCCAGGTCTCCCGCATGGAAACGCGCATACTCAAGAAGCTGCGCGCCATGGCCGGCGTGGACGACGCGCAGACGACAGGATAGAAACAGACCACATTCCATTGCGGAATGTGGTCTGTTTCTAACGCATACCGACTGGATTCTGTTTTATTCCGTGACCGAATCCAGGATGTCGCAGAAGTCGAAGGTGGCCAGGTAATCCTTCACCGTCTCCGCGCGGCGGATCATCGAGAAGCTGCCGTCGGGATGCAGCAGGATCTCCGCACTCTTGAGCTTGCCGTTGTAGTTGTAGCCCATCGAGTAGCCGTGAGCGCCGGTGTCGTGGATGACCACCAGGTCGCCGTCGTCGATCTGCGGAAGGGCGCGGTCAACGGCGAACTTGTCGTTGTTCTCGCACAGCGAGCCGACGACGTCGTAGACGTGGTCGCACAGAGCGTCCTCCTTGCCGGAGACGGTGATGTGGTGATAGGCATCGTACATGGCCGGGCGCATAAGGTTCACGGCGCAGGCATCCACGCCGATGTACTCCTTGTAGATGTGCTTCTTGTGGATGGCCCGGGTCACCAGGCAGCCGTGGGGACCGGTCATAAAGCGGCCCAGCTCGGTGGCGATGTTGACGTTGCCCAGTCCGGCGGAACCCAGCGTCTTGGCAAAGCCTTCCTGGACGGACGCGCCGATGGTGTGGATGTCGGGCATGACCTGCTCGGGCAGATAGGGAATGCCGACGCCGCCGGAGAGGTTCACCATGAAGATATCCGCGCCCAGCTTCTTTTTCAGGTCGATGGCCAGGTCGAACAGGATCATGGCGTTGGCGGGATAGTAGTTGTTGTCGGCGGCGTTGCTGGCCAGCAGCGCGTGCAGTCCGAAGCGTTTCACGCCCAGCTGCATCAGCCGCTGCACCGCGGAGAAGATCTGCTGCTTGGTCATGCCGAACTTCGAGGAATCGGGCTGACCCATGTAGACCGTGCCCACCAGCAGCTCTCCGCCGGGATTGTAGCGCATGCAGATCCGCTCGGGCAGGCCGCCATGGGCGGCGAGGAAATCGATGTGGGTGATGTCGTCCAGGTTGATGATGGCGTCCAGCTTGCGGGCGTACTCGTACTCCTCGGCGGGCGTCTCGTTGGACGAGAACATGATCTGGTCGCCGGAGAAGCCCAGGGCCTCCACCATCTTCAGCTCGGCCATGGAGGCGCAGTCCACGCCGCAGCCCTCTTCCTTGAGCAGCTTCAAAATAAAGGGATTCGGGCACGCCTTCACCGCGAAATACTCCCGGAAACCCTTGTTCCAGGAAAACGCCTCGGAAACCTCGCGGGCGGTGCGCCGAATGCCTGCTTCGTCATACAGGTGAAACGGGGTGGGGTACTGCGCAGTGATCTCCTTTAGTTTTTCATGATCGACAAAGGGCAGCTTTTGCATAAGTATTCAACTCCATTTCTGCTTGTCATGATAGGCGGTTTGCCACCGTTCGTCAAGGCTTTGCAATGTTCTTTTGTGTTAAGATGTTTGCATGCCGGGATCGTCCCCGACCAGTGCAATTGTTAACATTGGGAAGTTGAAGAAAAAAAGATTTCGTGATAGAGTATTCATGGATGTATGTAAGTACTGGAGGTAGCCCCATTGTCCCTTTCCGAACGCATTGAAAACCTGATGATGTCCGTTCAAAAGCCTGTTCGCTACATGGGCGGCGAATTCAACGCTGTCATGAAGGACCCGGACAGCGTGGATGTGCGCTATGCCTTCCTGTTCCCGGACACCTATGAGGTCGGCATGTCCCACCTGGGCATGAAGATACTGTATCATGCCATCAACGCCCGGGAGGACGCCTGGTGCGAAAGGGTATTTTCGCCGTGGGTGGACATGGCGGACCTGATGCGCAGGGACAATATCCCCCTGTTTTCGCTGGAATCGCGCACGCCGGTGAAGGATTTCGACCTGCTGGGCATCACCCTGCAATACGAGATGAGCTTCACCAACATCCTCGAGGCGCTGGACCTGGCGGGCATCCCCCTGCGCAGCGCGGACCGGGAGGACGGACCCTTCGTCATCGTCGGCGGGCCCTGCGCCTACAACCCCGAGCCCCTGGCGCCCTTCGTGGACCTGGTGGCCCTGGGGGACGGGGAGGAGGAGACCCAGCAGACCATCGACCTCTACAAACGGTGGAAGGCCGCGGGGCTGCCCCGATCGGAATACCTGCGCATGGCCGCGCAGATCCCCGGCATCTACGTGCCTTCACTGTACGACGTGGAATACAACGGCGACGGCACCGTGCACCGCGTGACGCCCAGGCCCGGCAGCGGCGCGCCGGAGGTCGTGAAGAAGGCGTTGGTGAAGGACCTGGACCGCGCGACCTATCCCGAAAAGCTGATCGTGCCCTACGGCGAGATCGTCCACAACCGCATCATGCTGGAGATCTTCCGGGGCTGCACCCGGGGCTGCCGCTTCTGCCAGGCGGGCATGATCTACCGCCCGATCCGCGAGCGCAGCGTCGAACACCTGATGCAGATGGCCGACAGTCTGGTCTCCTCCACGGGCTATGAAGAGATCTCGCTGATGAGCCTCTCCAGCGGCGATTACAGCTGCCTGCCGGAGCTGGCCCACCGGATGGTGGAGCGCTTCGCGTCCCGCCGGGTGCGCATATCGCTGCCCTCCCAGCGCATCGACAACGTACTTACGGATACACTGAAGGAGACCCAGAAGGTCAAGAAGACCGCCCTGACCCTCGCGCCTGAGGCGGGCACCCAGCGGCTGCGGGACGTGATCAACAAGGGCGTGACTGAGGCTGACCTGATCCGCTCGGTCACCGATGCCTTCGAGCAGGGCTGGTCGGCGGTGAAGCTGTACTTCATGCTGGGCCTGCCCACCGAGACGGACGAGGACGTGCTGGGCATCGCCGACCTGGCCGAGAAGGTACGCAGGTGCTATTTCTCAGTCCCCAAGGAGCGCCGTTCGCCAGGGCTGCGCATCACGGTCAGCGCCTCGGTGTTCGTCCCGAAGAACGATACCCCCTTCCAGTGGGCCCCGCAGCTGGACGACCAAACGGTGGTTCACCGCCAGCAGCTGCTCAAGCAGGCCCTTTCCAGGGTCAAGGGCGTGGATTTCAAGTATCATGCCTCTGATCTTAGCTACATCGAGGCCGTGTTCGCCCGGGGCGACCGCCGCCTGGCAGACGCGTTGGAGCGCGCCTGGCGCATGGGCTGCCGCTTCGACGGCTGGAGCGACCAGTTCCGCTACGACCTGTGGCTGAAGGCCTTTGAGGAAACGGGTCTTGATCCGTATTTCTACGCCCTGCGCCCCCGCCCGACGGACGAGGTGTTCCCCTGGGACCACCTGGACTGCGGCGTCACGAAGGCCTACCTGCTCCGGGAATGGGAGAAGGCCATGCGGGCCGAATGCACCCAGGACTGCCGCAAGGGCTGCACCGGCTGCGGCATGAAGCGCTATCCCGGCGCGTGCGAAAACCGTTAAGGAGACAGAAATGAGGGCACTGATACGCTTTGGCAAGCAGCCCAGGCTGCGCTTCATATCCCATCTGGACCTCCAGCGCTTCTTCCAGCCCGCCGTCAACCGCACGGGCCTGCCCATCGCCTGGAGCCAGGGCTTCAACCCACATCCGGTGATGTCCTTCGGCTCGGCGCTGGCCCTGGGCTGGACCAGCGAATACGAGGTCATCGACATCAAGCTCAGCGCCCCCATGGGGCGAAAGCGCACCGAGGAGGCCGTTCGCGCCGCGCTGCCTGAGGACCTGCCGGTCATCGAGGTGCGCATGGTGGACGACCGCCACGCCGCGCCGATGGCACTGGTCCGGATGTCCGATTATACGGTGAAGCTAGAGGGGGAGAACGCCCCCGCGATCCTCGAACAGATCCCGGCCTTCCTTAAAAGCGAGGTCGTGCGCGCGATGAAAAAGACCAAGGCCGGCGAGAAGGAGATCAACGCCCGTCCGCTGGTGATCTCCCTGGAGCCGCTGGACGAAGGCAGCTTCAGGACCCGGCTGATGCTCACTGAGAGCCAGTCCATCAAGCCCGAGCTGCTGGTGGGCCTGCTGGCGGAGTTGGCCGGCGTCGAAGCGCCCCCGGTCCACGTCCACCGCACGATGCTGCTGGGACTGGATTCGGAGGGCAATCCCGCGCCGCTGATGGCGCTGTAGGGGTGGCTTTGCGATGAAACAGGTCTTGCTGATGGAGCGGGTGATGGACCAGACCCGGCTCGCCGTCGTCGAGGACGACCGGCTGTGCGAGATGTACATCCAGCGCCCGAACGGGGAAAACCAGTCCGGCAACATCTATCTGGGGCGCGTGGAGAACGTGCTGCCCGGCATGAACGCCGCCTTTGTGGACATCGGCATGGAGAAAAAGGGCTTCCTGGCGGCGGGGGACATTCGCCTGTTTTCCCAGGGCGACCGGGCGCTATCCACCGCGCTGGGCAAGGCGCGCATCGAACAGCTGGTTCGACCCGGCCAGGATGTACTGGTGCAGGCGATACGTTCCCAGCCCGGCGCAAAGGGGCCCCGGCTGTCCTGCCACATTACGCTGCCTGGACGGACCATGGTGCTGCTGGCGGGCGTCAAATACGTCGGGATTTCCAAAAAGATCGGTGACGCTGGCGAGCGAGCGCGCCTGCGGGAGGTCGGGCTGTCCCTCGTGGGCGACGGCGCGGACGGCGTCATCCTCCGCACGGCGGCCCAGGGCCAGGGCGAAGCGGCTTTGCGGGCCGAATTTGCGTCCCTGAAGGCCCAATGGGCGGAGATGAAGCGCCGCGCCAGGTACACCATCGCGCCGAAGCTTGTCCACGACGACAACGACCTGGCCCTTCAGGCGGTCCGCGATATGCTGACGCAGGACGTCGAAGCCCTCTGGACCGACGATGAAGCGTGCCATGATCGCATGACCGCCCTCGCAAAGGCCATGACGCCGGGACTTGCGGACAGGATTCGGCTGCACACGGGCGAAACGCCCCTGTTCGACCTCTACCGCGTCGATTCCCAGCTCGACAAGGCGCTGGAGCGCTATGTCTGGCTCAAGAGCGGCGCCTCGCTGGTGATCGACGAGACCGAGGCCCTCACCGTCGTGGACGTGAACTCCGGCAAAAACACCGGCAGGCGGGACTCGGACGACACGATCCTCGCCGTCAACTGCGAGGCCGCCCGGGAGCTGATGCGCCAGCTGCGCCTGCGGGACACCAGCGGCATGATCGTCGTCGATTTCATCGACATGCGCCGGGAGGGCGACAGCGAAAAGCTGATGGACGTGCTCCGGGAATGCGCCGCCACCGACCGCAACCGCACCCGTGTGGTGGACATCACCGCCCTGGGGCTGGTAGAGCTGACCCGCAAGCGGGTGCGCCAGAGCCTCTCAAGACAGCTGACGCATACCTGTTCGGCCTGCGGCGGCAACGGCGTCGTCCCCTCCCACGAGGCCACGGCGCGCCGCGCCCTGCGCGAGCTGTGGCGGCGCAGGCGGGCGGGGGACGCGACTGCCCTGCGGCTGGAGGGCGCTCCAGCCGTCTGCGGCATCTTGAAAAAGATCGGCATGCCCGAAGGCGGCGCGGTCCAGCTGTCGCCCGCGGAAGCCATGGGGGCAGGGGAGTACCGCTTCACACCCATGGAAAGCAAACACTGAAACGAGGTTCTCAAATGAAGGAAAGACCGGTTGTGCCCCAGGAGGAGATGTATCGCCAGCAGGAGTTCATGAAGCTGGTAAACGCCCTGGAGGCGCGTCCCCAAAGCTATCACATCGTGTCCATGGGCTGCCAGATGAACGAGCGGGATTCCGAATCCATCGCGGGGATGCTGGAGCAGATGGGCATGGTCCACGCGCCGGTGCGTGAGGACGCCGACCTGATCCTCTACAACACCTGCTGCGTGCGGGAAAACGCCGAGAACAAGGCGCTGGGCAACGTGATCTGGCTGAAGGAGCTGAAGAAGGTCAAGCCCGACCTGATGATCTGCGTGGGCGGCTGCATGACCCAGGAAAAGGGCATGGCGGCAATGATGAAGGCCCGCTATCCGTTCATCGACCTGGTGTACGGCACCCACAACCTGTATCGTCTGCCGGAGTACATCTACCGCGTGCTGACGGAAAAGCACCCCGTGGTGGAGGTCATCGACACCGACGGTGAAGTGGTAGAGGGCATGCCCGAGAAACGCAGGAACCGCTTCAACGCCTTCGTCAACATCATGTACGGCTGCGACAACTTCTGCACCTACTGCATCGTGCCCTATGTGCGCGGGCGGGAGCGTTCCCGCACGCCCGAGGCCGTCATCGCCGAGTGCGTGCGGCTGCAGGACGAGGGCGCCCAGGAGATCATGCTGCTGGGGCAGAACGTCAACTCCTACCGGGGCGGCGGCGCGGAGTTCGCCGAGCTGCTGTATCGCATCGACCGGCTGGGCATCCCGCGCATACGCTTCATGACCTCCCACCCGAAGGACCTGTCTGACGAGCTGATCCACGCCTTCGGGGAGCTTACCCACCTGATGCCCCAGCTGCACCTGCCGGTGCAGGCGGGCAGCAACGAGATCCTCAGGCGCATGAACCGCAGCTACACCCGGGAACACTACCTGGACCTGGTGGGCAGGCTGCGGAAGGTGTGCCCGGAGATCGGCCTGACCAGCGACATCATCGTCGGCTTCCCCGGCGAGACGCAGGAACAGTTCGAGGAGACCATGTCCCTGGTGCGCCAGGTGCGGTTCGACGCCGCCTACACCTTCATCTATTCGCCCCGGCAGGGCACCCGCGCCGCGACCTACCCGGACGAGACGCCCTACGAGGTCAAGAGCGCGCGCATACAGCAGCTGATCGACCTGCAGCAGGCCATCGCCCTCGAGGCGCTCGAGGCCCAGGTGGGCAAGCGGGAGCGCGTGCTGGTGGAGGCCGTCTCCACCCGGGACAGCGCCTCCGTCGGTGGCAAGACCCCGAGGGGACACATGGTCAACTTCGCCGGGGACAGCGCGCTGATCGGGCAATTCGTCGATGTGGAAATAACCTCTGCCGGGCGTAACACGCTGCGCGGCAGGATGATCAATCCGGAGGTATAAATCATGGATGCAGTATTTCAGAAGACCCGGGAGTTGGGCCAGGCGCTGATGGAGAGCGAGGCCTACCTGAAGATGAAGGCCGCCGAGGACAAGGCCATGAGGAACGAGGAAGCCGCCCGGGCGATGGGTGAGTTCCTGGAGAAGCGCCAGGCGCTTCAGAGCATGATGCAGTCCGACAACCCCGACCCCGGCGCGATGAAGCGCATCTCGGACGAGATGGACGAGGCTCAG
Source organism: Clostridia bacterium (assembly GCA_045601625.1). Lineage (GTDB taxonomy): Bacteria > Bacillota > Clostridia > Christensenellales > Aristaeellaceae > UBA2862. The sequence goes on from JAZSAA010000170.1 coordinate 31,900, forward strand.
CAGCGGCTCCAGATGATGGACGACATCGTGGCCCTGAATGACGCCCGGAATGAGTTCAACGCCCTGATCGGCCAGATCAACCAGGTGCTTCAGTTCATCGTCACCGGCGAGATGCAGCCGCCCGAGGGCTGCTCCGGCAGCTGCGCAAGCTGCGCCGGCTGCCACTGACGCCTGCTCTGTAGCGGCGGCACAGGCGCCGCCACTACAATATCCACTTACAAACGCGAGGTGAATCCCATGCCCGTGACGCCGATGATGCAGCAATACCTGAACATCAAGGAGCAGTACCCCGGCACGATCCTGTTTTACCGCCTGGGTGACTTCTACGAGATGTTCTTCGAGGACGCCAAGCTCGTATCCCGGGAGCTGGAGCTGACGCTGACGGGCAAGGACTGCGGCCTGTCCGAGCGCGCGCCTATGTGCGGCGTGCCCTATCACGCGGTGGACACCTACCTGCAAAAGCTGATCGAAAAGGGCTACAAGGTGGCCATCTGCGAGCAGATGACCGACCCGGCCACCACCAAGGGGCTGGTGGAGCGGGAAGTCATCCGCGTGGTCACGCCGGGCACGGTGATCGAGAGCAACATGCTGGAGGACCGCAAGGCCAACTATATCGCCTCCGTCTTCCTGCAGAAGAACCGGGCGGGCTGCGCCTTCTGCGACGTGTCCACCGGCGAATTCTCGCTGTACCAGATCCAGGACGCCCGGTCGAACCTGTCCGACGAGCTGGCCCGGCTTGCCCCCAGTGAGGTGATCGTCAACGACCGGGAGGCCTTCGCGGAATTGGAACCGGAGCGCGCCCGGAAAGCGGAATGCCTCGGGGACGAGCCATTTGCCTACGCCGTCGCGTCGAAGGCCATGGCCGCCCACTTCGGCAAATCCGTATCGGAGATGGGCTTCGACGGCCAGCGATTGGCCGTCTCTGCCGGTGGCGCGCTGCTGGGCTACCTGACGCAGACCCAGAAGAACGCCCTCGCCCACATACTGACCGCGAAGCCCTATGAGAGCGCCAATTATATGGCGCTGGACAGGGTGGCCCTGCGCAACCTGGAGCTGGTGGAAACCGCGCGGGGCAAGAGCCGCAGGGGATCGCTTCTGTGGATACTGGACAAGACGAGCACCGCCATGGGCAGCCGCCTGCTGCGTGCGTGGATCGAGCGCCCGCTGAAGGACAGGACACGAATCGAGGCCCGATTGGATGCCGTGGGGGAGCTGATCGAAAACCCGATGACCGCCGAGAGCCTGCGGCAGACCTTCGATAGCGTCTACGACGTCGAGCGCCTGCTCAGCAGGATCGCCTACGACACCGTCAACGCACGGGACTGCCTGGCGCTGGTGGCCACGCTGGACTGCGTACCGCTGATCCGGGAATACTGCGGCGAACTTAAGTCGGCGCTGATCGGCGAAACGATGGCCTCCCTGGACCCGCTGAAGGAGCTGACGGACACGCTGCGCCGGGCCATATCACCGGACGCGCCCATCTCCGTCCGGGACGGCGGCATGATCCGGGAGGGCTATAGCGCCGAGCTGGACGAGCTGCGCCAGATCGGCAGCCACGGCAAGGAATACCTGGCGGGGCTGGAGGCCCGTGAGCGCGAGCGCACCGGCATCAAGAACCTGAAGGTGGGCTACAACCGGGTGTTCGGCTATTACATCGAGGTCACCAAGTCCTTCTACGACCAGGTGCCCTACGACTACGTGCGCAAGCAGACCCTCGCCAACGCCGAGCGCTTCATCACCGAGGAGCTCAAGGCGCTGGAGAGCAAGATCCTCGGCGCGGAGGAGAACGCCATACGGCTGGAGTATTCCCTGTTCACCGAGATACGGGAGCAGCTCAAACAGAACCTGCCCCGGCTGCAGAGCACGGTGACGGGGCTCAAGACGCTGGACGTGCTGCTGTCCCTGGCGAAGGTGGCGTCGGAGTACAACTACGTGCGCCCTGCCATCAACGACGAGGGCCGCTACACCATTGAAAACGGACGCCATCCCGTGGTGGAAGCCTCCATCGGCCGGGAGCGCTTCGTGCCCAACGACACGGCCCTGACCCAGGACGAACGGGTCATGATCATCACCGGCCCGAACATGGCGGGCAAATCCACCTACATGCGCCAGGTGGCGCTGATTGTTCTGATGGCCCACATGGGCTCCTTCGTGCCGGCCACAGCCGCGGACATCGCCATCACCGACCGCATCTTCACCCGCATCGGCGCGTCGGACGACCTATACGGCGGCCAGTCCACATTCATGGTGGAGATGAGCGAGATGGCTACGATCCTGAAGTTCGCCACACCGAAGAGCCTGCTGATCCTGGACGAGGTGGGGCGGGGGACCTCGACCTTCGACGGCCTGTCCATCGCCTGGGCGGCGGTGGAGTACATCGCCGGGGAAAAGTGCGGCGCGCGCACGCTGTTCGCCACCCACTACCACGAGCTCTCCGAGCTGGAGGGGCAGCTGGACGGCGTGGTCAACTTCCGCATCACCGCCAAGGAGCAGGGCGAGGACGTCATCTTCCTGCGCAAGATCGTCCGGGGTGGCGCAGACCGCAGCTACGGCGTCTCAGTGGCGCGGCTTGCCGGGCTGCCGAAGTCGCTGATTGCCCGGGCCCGCCAGATCATGGCCCGGCTGGAGGTGGAGGGGCAGACCCGGGGCACCATCGGCCAGAACATACTGGACGACCGGAAAAAGCCCCAGGACCGCCAGCTGGGCATGCTGGACTTCCAGCCCATGGAGCTGGTGCAGGAGATTGCCGCGCTGGACGTGGTCAGCATGACGCCCATCGACGCGCTGAACAAGCTTTTTGAAATCAACGAGAAGGCCAAGCGGATATAACGGAGGTAGGGGACTATGCCGATTCGCGTACTGGACGCCGCGACCGTGGGACGCATCGCCGCCGGCGAGGTGGTAGAGCGCCCCAGCTCGGTGGTCAAGGAGCTGATGGAGAATGCCATCGATGCCGGGGCCACCGCCGTCACCGTGGAGATCAGGGGCGGCGGCATCGACTACCTGCGGGTGACGGACAACGGCTGCGGCATCGAGCCCAACCAGGTGCGCCTGGCCTTTGAAAACCACGCCACCTCCAAGCTACAGAGCGCCGACCAGCTGGACGACATCCGCACGCTGGGCTTTCGCGGCGAGGCGCTGCCGTCCATCGCCTCCGTGTCCCATGTGGAGATGACCACGCGGGCCAGGGGACAGGACACCGGCGTCAGGCTGAACATCGACGGAGGCGCGGACCTGCGGGTCAGGGAGACAGGCTGCCCGGAGGGCACCACCTTCGTTATGAAGGACCTGTTCTACAACCTCCCCGTGCGCCGTGCATTCCTGAAAAAGCCCAACTATGAGGGCGGCCTCGTGGGCGACGTGGTGGCCCGGATGATCATGGGCAACCCGAACATCGCCGTGCGCTACATCAACAACGGCGCCAACGTCTATCACAGCTTCGGCGACGGCAAGCTGCGCCACGCGGTGTTCGCCGTCTACGGCAAGCAGACTGCCGAGCAGATGGTGGCGGTGGACGCCTGCGAGGGCGGCACCCGCATCTTCGGGCTGATCGGCATCGGCGAGCAGGCCAAGGCCACCCGGGCGCACCAGGCCTTCTTCATCAACGGCCGCGCTGTGCGCTGCGCCCTGCTGTCCAGGGCCCTGGAGGAGGTCTGCCGCAGCCGCGTAACCATCGGTATGTACCCCATGTGCGCGCTGAACCTGGTCGTGCCGTCCACCAGCGTCAACGTCAACGTGCACCCCAACAAGCTGGAGGTGCGCTTCAAGGACGAAAACGCCATGCGCGGCGTCGCCGAACGGCTGCTGGCCAGCGCCTTTGACGGCGAGAGGGTGTTGCAGCTCGGGCCGGACCGGCCCTCCAACGTGTCCGTGGAGAAGGTCGCCACCGTGCGGGAGATCATACCCAACGCCATCGACGCGGAAAAGCACGCGCCAACGTCGCCTGCCCCTCAGCAAACGCCTGTCCCCGCCGTCAGGCCGGTCTATGCGCCAGAACCCGTGCAGGCTGTCGCAGAAACAAAGCCTGCTCCAAGGCGGGAAAAGCCGGTGCAGCTGGACGTGTTCCAGCGCGTGGTGCGAGAGGAGCTTCAAAAGCTGGGAGATACGAGGGGAGACGCCGTGCGCGAGGATCGCCTCGCCGATATCGCGCCTATCCGAGAACCCTCGCCAATTGATGAAGCCCCGAGGGAAGCGCCGCCGGTCCCGGAAGCGTTTCCGCCGAAGCGCCCGGTGGAACCGGCAAAGCCCAGCTACCGCGTCATCGGCGTGGTGCTGAACACCTACATATTGATCGAGGCCGACGATTCTCTGGTGCTGATCGACCAGCACGCGGCCCACGAGCGGCTCCAGTACGAGAAGTTCATGGCCCAGCTGGAGGCGGGCCGGGGCTCCCAGCAGCTTCTGACGCCGATGATCCTGCGCCTCTCCGCAAGGGAGATCGCGCTGATCATGGACAACGTTGAGGTGCTGAAGGACGCCGGGTACGACGTCGAGCCCTTCGGCGAGACGGACATACAGGTCCGCGCCGTGCCCTTCATACTGGGCAAGGCGGACCTGAAGCCCGCCTTTA